>JBCCQU010000450.1:0-1509 GCA_039208875.1 Planctomycetota bacterium | reverse complement strand
TCCAGCGATCACGGGCGGTCAGCAGCGCCTTTGTCGCCTCGTCTTCGGGCGTGAAGATCGGCAGCTCGACGGTGAAGTAGTAATCGGCCTCGGCCCGGCTCACAAACTCCTTCGTCATGTATTCCACCGTCCACGCTTCGCGCGAGACCGTCTCGCCGAGCACGGCGTAGTCGAACAGCTCGACATCAGTGAAGTCGATGTGACGCTTGCCGAGCGCGTCGTGCATGCGGCGAAACCGCTCGCGGGCAGACTCCAGCACGCTGCCGGCCTCGTTCATGCGCACGCCGACCGCCCAGCCGCGAACCGGAGCGAACGCGGGATCGATGGTCGGGCCGCGTTCCCAGAGCCACGTCAGCAGCGCGGCTGCCTTCGCGACGTCGCCGGCGGCCAAGGCTTGGTCTGCCTCAGCGAGCCTCGCAATCAGACTTGCAGCGTCTACGTTTGCTGGATCTGTCACCGGTGGCAACAGCCCGTCGGCACCGGTGTGAAGCAACTCGAGCTCTGGCACGACTGGCGCAGCGTTGCGGAACTCGTGCCGCATGAGCCAGACGGCGTCGGTCGTGGCCAGCTTCTCGAATAATGCCTCGCCCGCTTCGACGATGGCCATGCCTTTCGGGAACATACGGCCCGGATCGGCGATGTCTGTCATCGGTCGGCCGTCTTCATCAACCGTCGGGCAATCACCCGCCGGAAGCAGATTACCCATACACGGAGCACGCGGATCGATGCGAGGGGCTGTCATCTCGAGTTGGCCATCGACAAAGAACAGCACGTGCGGGAATCGATCGATCGGGCGATCGGTCAGTTCTTTGATCTCGGCGTACGCGCCGGCGTTTTCAGACGGATCGAAGCGGTAGGTGATCGCGTGCTGTTCCAGCCAGCCGTTGAGCACGGGGTGGTTCCACATGCGTTCTTGGATCTCGGCGAGGAACCACGGGCCGGGGTCGAGCAGCTCGCCGCAGCACAGTGGCTGCCGATGCAAGGTGAATTGGCTGTTGGTTTGGCGTTGCCCGGGTGCGTCGCCCGGCCGTTGGATCTTGGTGCCGGCGTTGTGCGGCACGGGATACACGACGAGGACCTTTGCTTCCGCCTCGGCCTTCGCGATCGCTTCTTCAAGTGACGCGGCCTCGACCTCGAACGGCCTGAGCCCGACCCATGGCTGTGCGGATGCGCACACGGCGGCTGCGCACAAGCTGCAGGCGATCGCGAAGCGTGACAGAACCATAGCCGAACCCCTTTGCTACCAGGGGATAGGCGTGTGTCGCTTTACAGTTGCGTAACGGGGTCTAGTTGTTGCCGATTGCTCGAAGAAGGTCGGCGATGTCGAAGTAGTCCAACGCGTCGTCGGCGTTGAAGTCACCAATGCCGCTGTCGAAGGCGTTGAGGAAATCGAGCACGTCGTCCGCATCGACCACGCCATCGAAGTTGAAGTCGGCTGCACGGGCACCGATCGAGAAACTGATCCAGCCGACGCGATTCAAATCGCCGTTGATGGCCTCCATCGGCACC
>JBCCQU010000449.1:0-1513 GCA_039208875.1 Planctomycetota bacterium | reverse complement strand
TCTTGCTCACCACGGCTTTCATCTATAAGTCCTACGACGCACTTCGTCGATTCACCGTGTTTCAGCGGATTCTCTGGCACGGCGCGTGGGAAGTTCGTCGCCGCAGGCTAGCGGGCGAGTGCGCAAGCGAATCCCCTTCAACTAGCAACGAAGAAAGAGCGAGCGATGGCGACACCAACGCTTGATCGCGCGGCAACGCTGAGCAAGTGCGGCACCTATCGATGGCTGCTCGATCGTTGGTGGGGCAACGGACCGCTGCTGGGCTTCGTGATGCTCAACCCATCCACGGCCGATGCCGAGCATGACGACGCGACCATTCGACGCTGCATGGGCTTTGCGCAATCGCTGGGGTACGACGGCATCCGCGTGGCAAACGTGTTTCCCTTTCGGGCGACCGATCCTTCTGTATTGATTGCCGCGGGGCTCGATGATTTTGAGATGGTACAGCCCGAGCAGTCGTTCGACTGCGTGCGTGCGATGTCATGCGTCGATGTTGGCCGAGTGATCGCTGCATGGGGTTCGCCGAAGCACGCTGTCATCGAGCGGGGTGTGCGTCGGATGCTTACCGCTGTCGATCGCGACTGGTGGTGCCTCGGCCGCACGAAGCAAGATCACCCGAGACATCCGCTGTACCTGCCAAGCAACGCTCTGCCGACCATGTGGCGTCGCAGTTCGAACGCGGCGATAGAAGACGCCGATGCAGAAACCCTCCCCCGGGACTAACCCACACGCGCCGCGCGGCGGCGAGGAAGGTGATGCGATGAGTGACCACACGCCGGAGCCGTGGGAGGCCATTGACCACGGGCCAATTTTCCCTGTGGCGGTGATTCGAGACGCGGACGACACCACGGTCGCGAGGCTTGAGTACGGCGAGCAGCGTCCATGCACGCGAGATCGAGCTAACGCCAACGCTCACCGCATTGCCGAGTGCGTAAACGCCTGCGATGGCATCGCCGACCCATCCGTTGTGTCGGACTTGATGACGGCGTGCGAAGAAGCCGCCGATTTTATGGATGATGCCAGCTACTCATTTGAGGGGTGTGAGCACGAACGAATTGTTGAGCTGGTTGACACGCTTCGCGCCGTCATCTCCAAGGCAAGGGACGACCCGGCGGAGCCCGCCGGCCCGGAGCGGCCGGCCTGAGTCCGATCTTTCTGCTTATGACAAGCACGCGACGAAAGACAGCGAACGCGCAATTGCGCCAGCCGAAACGTGAGATTTACCGATAACACCAGGACCGGGCCAACACCGCCCAACACGGAGCACTTCCAACGTCCAGCACACCCGACAGACCGGCCGGCTCAGAGCAGCCATCGCAGCATGATCGAGACCAGGGCGGTCTCGGCTGGCGATCGCATGCCGTTGAGTGCCCGGTGTGCGGGCATCAGTTTGTTCAGGTCATTCCCGAGGCTGTCGCCGACCTCGAAAGCGAATGCCCAAAGTGCGAGGCGGTCGTCGTCATGCTCACAGCTGCGAGAGCGACGTGGCCACATTAGGCTTGCAGGACATAAC
>JBCCQU010000448.1:0-1547 GCA_039208875.1 Planctomycetota bacterium | reverse complement strand
CGCGAGGCTCGGATTCTGCGGCTGCGATTCGGTCTGGATGGGCAGGAGCCGATGACGCTGAAGCAGATTGCCGACGAGGTCGGGATCAGTCGCGAGCGGGTTCGCCAGCTCGCGGACGAGGCGTTGACGAAGCTGAACGCCCAGCTCGAGGATGATCGGCCGAGCCGATTCTTCCGCGAGAACCGTCGCGCCGGCGTCGATCCGTTGGCTGACGACGAACTGGAAGCGGGCGCCCGTCGCCGGCTCCGGCTGCATCGCGCCCCGTCGCGCTGAGGTCTCGCTCAGGCATTCGCTGTCGCAGAATCTGGATTCACCAGATGTAGCCGTGTGGCTGCTACGATGGCGACATGGCAATCAGAAGGTTCATCTGTGGTGCTGTTGGCTCGTTGGTGATCGCGCCCGCTGCTGTCGCTCAGGACAACTTTGACACGCTTGACGCGCTGGAAGCCCTCAACGAGTCATTGGTTGAGGTGCGCGATGAGAATCGGTCCGATCGCATCTTGCTGCGACCGATGATCGACATGCAGCCGGCTCCGTCCGGTGTCGATGAGCGTCGGGCGGCGTCGCTGTTGGCACCCGGTGGGCGTGGTTGGGATGCGGCATCGGCGTGGGCTGAGTCATCGGAGCAGCAGGCTGTCATCGAGGCGTTGCTGTCGATCGGTGGTTACGACGATCCGCTGCTCGGAAAGGCGTTCGCGCAGCCGTACGGCATCGAGGCATTGGCTGCCGAGCCGGACGGGCTTGACTTTATTGCGGCGGGCCTGTACACGGAGCTCGGTGATCCGCCGTTGATCGCTGCGGCCCAGACCGACGCGCTGCTCGGTCGGCTCGATGATGTGATCTGCTTGGCGCATGTTGAGGCAACACGATTGGCGGACGCCGGCGAGGTTGTGAAGGCGATCGAAGTACTGATGCACGCCGGATTGCTTGGCAGGCAGATGGCCGATCGGCCGTTGATGGCTGAGGCGTTGTGGGGCTGGCGTGTGGTCAGCGAGATGCTGGAGCGCATCCGCGACGTTGTGTACGTCGATGTTCGCGGCGTGTCGCCGGTGCTGACTTCGAGCGATCTGCGGCCGATCGTTTCGTTGCTTGATGCTGATAATGGCCGCAAGGATTTCAGCGAGGCGCAGGTGCCGGCCGGTGATCTGCTCGCGGCTTTGGAATTGATACAGGCGACGTTCCCTGTGCGAGGCAAGCCTGACCCCGACCTGTTTGGGCCGACGATGGCACGCATGGCGGCGACGGGCTTTCCGCTGCGGTTGTTCGGTGAGTCTGCACGCTGGGCAACGGCTGCGGAATCTCACGCGAATAGATTCGACACGGCGCGACGCCTTTCAGCACTCGCAAACGACATGAGATTTCGTTGGTCCCGCAACTGGCATGATGCTGCGCTGCGTCGCCCAAGTGCATACGCAAGGTTGCAGGAGAGCCCCGAGATCCGAGCTGAGTTTTCGGTGATTGCTGAGACGGTGCCCGATCCGGAGCCGGTATTCATCGCGCGGCAGCTTGCGTACACAGAGGCGCGTGGTACGCAGCATGCGCTCGCG
>JBCCQU010000447.1:0-1550 GCA_039208875.1 Planctomycetota bacterium | reverse complement strand
TGGAAACTTTGCTTGATAGCCGGCCCGAGCGGTGATCGTCTGCATCGTCGCGCCGCGGTTGATGCAGCCGACGAACTCGCCGAACTCCGCCGCCGAGCGCAGCTTCTGCTCTCGAGTTGTCGCGAGCTCGCCGACGCAACGCAGCCGAAGCTCGTCTGTTCGTGTCTCGCGCCGCTCGCCGCTTTGTCGCGGCACGGTCTCGTCGATCATCATCGCCTCGGCGTCGGCATGTTGGGCTTCCTCAACGATCTCTTCGATGCAGCCGCCACTGTCGACGCGAATTGCCTGGCCGTCTCGGTGCCGGCGCACGCCGCCCGGCAAACCAAGCGGCTGCCCGGGCCTTCGCCGCAGCCCACGTGCGGCGTCTGCATTGTGCGTCGCGGGCAGCTCGCCGAAGGCATCGAGTCCGTATCCGATCTTGATATCACGCCAACCATCCTCGCATGCACTGGCGTCCCGGCGTCATTCGAGATGAGCGGCCGACCGATACTCGCGCATCGCGATCCTCTCCCCGAGCCCGTGTTCACCCATACCGATGGCCGTGGCGACGCCAATCACGAACCGCACCCGCATGCCGAGCGTGAGTCGATGAGCAAACTCCGCGAGGCCGGCTACATCCTCGCCGACGACCCGCTTGATGAAGTCCGCAACCGGACATCGATTTCGCGAGCGCTCTTGCATGTTGCGATGACCGAACTCGCCGACCATCGTTTCGACGAAGCCGCGACAGCACTCGTCCGTCTCGATGATCGCGATCGCACGGTGCAGAGCGAGACCATCCGCGGCATGGCGGCGGTGCAAGCCGGTCGCAATGACGACGTCGCGGCGGTCGTCAGCTTCTTCGATGCGCACAACGTGACCAGCGATCTGCTCACCATCGCCCGGGCAGTCATCGATAGCGATGACGAGCGAGCAGCATCGGCCCTCAAACAAGCCGCACAAGCACACAACTCCGCAGCCAGCACACTCCCAGCACCCGAAGTCGGCACACTCGCAGCAGCCGCCGCCCGCCGCCGCAAGCTGCACGAGGTCGCACGTGACATCCTGCGCGATGTCACCCAGCGATTCCCGAACGCGTCCTCAGCCTGGGCTGATCTCTCACGCGCCGAACGCGCGGCGCACGACAACGAGCGCGCGCTCGCCGCGGCCGAAACGAGCGTCCGCTCCGCGACCACTTCATCGGAGACCGCCGACGCGCTGTTCGCATTCGGCGTTGCTCAGCTTGCCGTCGGCGACGGCAACGCAGCCGTCGACAACCTGCGCCGATCTCTCGAACTCGAACCGACGCGCGAAGCGGTGGGGCGTGCACTCGCCGAAGCACTCCGAAGCATCGGGCGTCACGAAGAGGCGATCGATCTCGGCCTCAGCTCGCCGCCGTCCAGAGATGCTCCGAGGCTCTGACCGGCAGCGTCGGACGCCACAGCTCCGTTTCCTCGATCACGCCGACACGTTCAGCATGACGCCGTGTGTCCCGGTGCCGGTCGCTGGTGAGCAACATAAACCGCTGACCACCCGCAGCCATGTACCGGTCTGCGATTGCCTGCTTCAGC
>JBCCQU010000446.1:0-1554 GCA_039208875.1 Planctomycetota bacterium | reverse complement strand
GCGCAACATCGCGCCCGGGCTGCAGCGTGCGCACAAGCACGACATCGCTTCCATGCACTGGCCAGCGATGCCGAGCGACACGTGGCAGGCGGCCATCGAAGACGCGCGCGCGGCCGAGACCGAGCCGGACAACCAGCTCTACATCCACGCTTACGACAACGACGAGCGAGCGACCAAGCTCGCGCGCCGGGCTGCGGAGGAAGCCGGTGTCGATGGCGACATCCACATCCAGACCCGCGACTTCGCCGACCTCAGCACCAAGCTCGAAGGCGGCTGCCTCATCACCAACCCGCCGTATGGCAGGCGACTCGGCGAACGACAAGCCGCCGAGCAACTCTATCGCGACATGCCCGGCGTGCTCCGCCGCTTGTCAACGTGGGCGCACTTCATACTCGCTGAGCATCCCGGCTTCGAGAAGCTGGTCGGCCAACCGGCAACCCGACGCCGCAAGCTCTACAACGGCACCGTCAAATGTACGCTGTTCAGCTTCGTGCCCGACCGCCGGCGCGCGCACGACAACGACACGCCGCAAACCCCCGCTGCGGCGTTCGGCGGCACCACCAGCACCGACGACAATCTCGTCCAGACGTTCCAGGCGACGCTCGCCAAACGCTGGCGTCACTTCCGCAAATGGCCCGACCGCGGCATCGAGGCCTACCGCCTGTACGACCGCGACACGCCCGGCGTGCCGTTGGCTGTGGATCGCTACCGCGATCATCTGCACATCGCCGAGTTTGAAGGCAACGCGCCGCACACCGCAGCCCAGCATGCTGATTTTCTCGATGCTCTCTGCAAAGCCGCGAGCAAAACCACGGGTATCGAACGCGACAAGATTCATCTCAAGACCCGCCGCCGTCAACGGCGTCGGCAAGACGGCATCGCCGAAGGCCAGGGCCAGTACGACCGCGTCGACGATGCGCGCAGCGTCATGACAACCAACGAGCACGGCCTGAAGTATGAGGTGAATCTCAGCGACTATCTCGACACCGGCCTATTCCTCGACCACCGTGAAACCCGCAAGATGGTCCGCGAGCATGCGCACAACGAACGCGTCCTGAACCTGTTCTGCTACACCGGATCGTTCACCGTTGCTGCAGCGGCTGGTGGAGCCGAGACGACGACCAGCGTCGATACCTCGAACACGTATCTCGATTGGGCATGGCGGAATCTCGAGCTCAACAGCCTTGCCGATGAAAGGCATCGACTTGTGCGCACCGATGCGGAACAGTTCCTCGTGGAACACCCGCCCGGCGAGCACTACGACATCGCGATCGTTGACCCGCCGACGTTCAGCAACAACCGCAGCGAGCAACGCGTGTGGGATGTTCAGCATGATCATGCGCACTTGCTGCAACTGGTCGCAAAGCTGATGAGCGCTGACGGCGTGATCTACTTCTCAAACAACGCCCGCCGATTCGAGTTGGCTGACAACGTGCCGGGCGTTGCGCGTGAGATCACGAACCGGACGACGCCGGAGGACTTCCGCCGTCGGCCGGCGCATCGGTGCTGGTTGCTGCGGGCGCGTCCGGAGGGCTGGTGAGGCTGACAACTCGC
>JBCCQU010000445.1:0-1618 GCA_039208875.1 Planctomycetota bacterium | reverse complement strand
ATTCTGGCATACCTATTCATGGCATTCGTGTTCACGATGAGCACACTCTCACTATGGAGGAATTGTGGTTGGGCGATCAAGAATTGGCACGCCCACCGTGACAGCGAGCAGCGGGCACGCGATAAGTTCAATGAAAGAAGAGCCCAAGCTCGTGCCGCGGACCCGGGCGTTGGCTTCGAGCCCTTGGCGGTCGACCTCAAGCACGCGACGCCGGCACCGATACCGGATTCCGGGCCACCGCCCAAGCCGGCTTCTCCCGGCCCCGACACGCCCGTGATCCAGCCGCCCGATGATGACGATGATGTCGAGATCTACGGCTTCGCCGACGAGACTGACGACAATCGCTGAGGGCGATCGCCGGTTCTACGATCGCGTGTGAGCGATCGTGCGCACATCCCGCCTCCCACCGACGGCCGCCGCAAGGTGCTGGTCGCGATGTCAGGCGGCGTGGATTCGTCTGTGGCGGCGGCGCTGCTGGTCGAGGCGGGCTATGACGTTGTCGGCTGCTTCATGCGGCTCGGCTCGCCGGGCGAGTCGCTCGATCGGCCGACGCTCGATGGTGCCGTTGATGCTCAGGCGTGCGAGCCCGGCGATCGGCGGAAGATCGGCAAACAGGGCTGCTGCTCGATCAATGACGCCGCTGATGCTCGGTTGGTTGCTGCCCAGCTCGGCGTCCCGCTGTACGTCGTGAACTTCAAGCGTGAGTTTGGGCGGATCATCGACTACTTCGTCGACGAGTACGCCAAGGGTCGCACGCCGAACCCGTGCGTGCGGTGCAATGACTGGCTCAAGTTCGGCCGGCTGCATGCATACGCCGAGCAGCTCGGCTGCGATGCGGTCGCCAGCGGGCACTACGCGCGGATCGGGATCGGTGCCGACGGCCATGCCGAGTTGTGGACCGGCGTGGATGCGCACAAGGACCAGTCGTATGTCTTGTTCGGGTCGCCACAGGACCAGCTTGCGAAGATGATGCTGCCGATCGGTTGGTACCCCAAGGCGCACGTGCGAGCGATGGCTGAGTCGCGGGGCCTGCCGGTGTTCGACAAGCCGGATAGCCAAGAGATCTGCTTCGTTCCTGACAACGACTACGCGAGGCTCGTCGAAGCCGAGAGACCGGAACTCGCGCACGCGGGCGAGATCGTTGATCGGGACGGGAACCGTCTCGGCGTGCACGGTGGGCAGCACCGGTTCACGATCGGCCAACGCCGCAAGGTCGGTGTTGCGCTGGGCTATCCGATCTTCGTTGTCGACAAGGATCCAGCGTCGAACACCGTCACGATCGGCGGTGCTGATGAGCTCGAGTCGGTCGGGTGTCTCGCTGCGGAGCCGAATTGGCTCATCGAACCACCCACAAGAACCTGGCAGCGATGCCTTGCGAAGTTCCGCTCGAAGAGCTCGGCGGTGGCAGCCCAAGTCCGCGTGAGCGAAGAGGCCGACGGCTTGGAAACGCCGAGTGGAAGGGTCGGCGGATTCGAGATCCGATTCGAGACGCCGCAGCGAGCCGTTGCGCCCGGTCAGGCGATCGCGTTGTACGACGCTGACCAACCGCACCGCGTGCTGGGCGGCGGCTGGATCGCGCGAGCCATCACTACTTGAGTTTCGTGACGGGATACTTTTT
>JBCCQU010000444.1:0-1694 GCA_039208875.1 Planctomycetota bacterium | reverse complement strand
GTCGCATCGGGGCTGAAGAAGACCGCTTTCCAGGCAGATGCCGTGACCGTCGCAGCCCGCGACGCGATGGCCAAGAAACTCGGTGCCCGCCGTCTGCACGCCACGTCGGGCCTGATCGGCCAGATGCGGGCGGTGAAGGACGAACACGAGGTCAAGGCGATCCGCAAGGCTGTGCGCACGCAAGAGGCGGCGCTCGAAGCCTTGCTGCCGACCATCGAGCCCGGCCAGACCGAGCAAGAAGTCGCGGGCCGACTCGAAGCGGAGATGAAGGCACGCGGCTCGTCTCAGCCCGGCTTCAACACCATCGTCGCGGCACGCGCGAACGGCTCGCTTCCGCACTACCGCCCGGGCAACACGAAGATCGCAAAGAACCAGCCGCTACTCATCGACTGGGGTGCCGTTGTCAACGGCTACCACGGCGACATGACGCGCACGTTCACGCTCGGCAAGTGGCCGAAGAAGATCCGCGAGATCTATGAGATCGTGCTGGAAGCACAAGAGATGTCAGCCGCGGCCCTCGCGCCGGGCAAGCACACAGATGAGGTCGACGCGGTCGCTCGTGACCACATCGCCAAGCACGGCTACGGCGAGTTCTTCGGCCACGGGCTCGGCCACGGCATGGGCATGGACGGCCACGAAGATCCGAGGCTGTCGCACATGGTCAAGGGCGTGGAGCTCGAGCCGGGGCACGTCGTCACCGTCGAGCCGGGCATCTATCTGCCGGGTGTCGGCGGCGTGCGCATCGAAGATGATTACGTGATTACCGAGCGGGGCGCGAAGAACCTTTGCAAGCTGCCCAAGACGCTGGAATGGTCAACACTGGGATAGTCCAAGAGCCGCGGTGATCGGCGCAAGCAGAGTCGGGCATCGCCCGGCGGAGAGGATTCGATGATCGACATCCGCAAGCTCAAGGAGTTGGTCAAGCTCATGGTCGAGAACGACCTGACCGAGCTCGACCTCAAGGATCAGGACGAGACGGTGAGCCTGCGACGCGGCGCTGCCGACTCCATCGTGAATCATCAGCCGGTGATCTACCAGGGCCAGCCCGGACCGGCCCCGGCTGTCGCGGCTGCTGCCCCGGCGCCCGCGCCCGTCGCTGCCGAGGCACCCGCCGGAGCACCGGCTGCCGCTGCGGCTCCGGTCGACGAGGGCCTCGTCGCGATCGAGTCGCCGATGGTCGGCACGTTCTACTCGGCTGCCGATCCCGACGCCGAGCCGTTCATCTCGCCCGGTGCCTCGATCGCAGCCGACACGACCGTGTGCCTCGTCGAAGCGATGAAGGTCTTCAACGAGATCAAGGCCGAGGTCAGCGGCGTCGTCGAACGCATCATGGTGAAGAACGGCGACGCTGTGGAATTCGGTCAGCCGCTGTTCATGGTGCGTCCCGCGTGAGTGCAGCCGAGGGTCAGCGAAAGAAGTTTCGTCGCGTTCTCATCGCCAACCGCGGCGAGATCGCTTTGCGCATCATCCGTGCGTGCCACGAGCTCGGCATCGAGGCGGTGTGCGTGTACAGCAAAGCCGACGCCGACGCGCCGTATCTCAAGATCGCCGACCGCGCGATCTGCATCGGCGAGGCACCCGCGCGAGATAGCTACCTCAACATCAGCCGGCTGATCTCCGCGGCCGAAGTCGCGGATGTCGACGCCATCCACCCCGGCTACGGCTTCCTCGCCGAGCGTGCGGACTTCAGCCAG
>JBCCQU010000443.1:0-1702 GCA_039208875.1 Planctomycetota bacterium | reverse complement strand
CAACGGATTATTGAAGATTGAAACTTCGCTGTCAGTGCGTGTCGATGTTGACACCGAGCGACTGCACAACAGTCTCGAAGTGATCGAGGCTGAAGAACTTGATCGCAAGCGTCCCGCGTGCCCCGCTCTTATCGGTGCGTATCGCAACCTTGGTACCGAGCGCATCGCCGAGCTTTCGTTCGAGATCGGCAAGGACAGTCGCGCGCGCATCCGGATGCGACGCAGACTCAGTTGAGCCGGATGGCGACGCAGATGCGGTATCTAATGTCGGATTTGTCTGCGATGATGACAAAGACCTAACATAATCTTCGAGCCGACGAACGCTCCACTGCTCGCCCGCGCACGACGCAGCCGTCGCGGATCGGGCGGCTGTGTCCTCAAGCGTCAGCAGCACCTTGGCGTGGCCCAGCGAAAGATCGCCGGCTTGCACGAGTTGCAGAATGTCATCCGACAAGTCAAGGATGCGCAGCAGGTTGGACACGCTGGAGCGGTCCATGCCCGTGCGCTCAGCGATAGCCGCCTTGCTCAGCCCAAACTGTTCTTTGAGCACCCGCAGGCCGCGTGCCCGCTCCACCGGGTCGAGGTCTTGCCTTTGCAGGTTCTCGATGAGCCCGAGCGTCGCGGAGCTCTCTTCGTCAGCGGCCCGCACCACGACAGGCACAGCCTCGAGCCCCGCGAGCTTGGCCGCACGCCAGCGCCGCTCGCCCGCGACAATCTCGTGCGTGGCGCCGCCGTCAGCCTCCGCGAGCGGCCGGGCCACGATCGGTTGCATGACCCCAGACACCCGGATCGACGCTGCCAGGCTGCTGAGTGCGTCGTCGTCGAATTTCTCGCGTGCCTGATACCGGCTCGGCCGAAGCGATGCGATCGGCAGTTCGAGCAGTCGCGAGCCGTCAGCGAGTCCTGACTCCGCAGCGGCGTCGCCTTGCGAAGTGCCTTGTTTGTTTGTATTATGATCGGTATGCGGTGCGGCGTATGGCGAAGCATCGATGGACGGCGCGGGTGTCTCGTCGAGCAACGCACGCAGCCCGCGGCCGAGCTTGCGAACAGGTTTGCGGGCTTGCTTGGCCATGATCGTGCCTCCGTGTCCAGATCATATAGATGACCATGGATCGTAACCCACAACATAGTCGGCCAGCGAATCCAACTCGACGTTGTCGCCCGCATGCCGTACAACACAATCCATGAAGACCGAATTGATCGTGCGTGGCGTGGCTGGACGCGACGGCAACATCCTCGCATGCATCGCTCTCCCGCACAACTATCGCTATCTCCCGGGCGGACACGTCGACCCCGGCGAATCGGCACGCGTCGCGCTGGCTCGCGAGTTCATGGAGGAAGTAGGCGTGGAGGTCCGCGTCGGCGAGCTGCTTTTCACTGCGGAGGAACGATTCGAGCAGCGGGGGCGCGTGCGGCACGAGATCGTGCTGGCGTTCCACGTGGAACACAGCTCCGGCGAATGGCCGGCCGACATCACCAGCCGCGAGGACGACATCGGCTTCGAATGGCTCACGCCTGACGAACTGGCAGCGGCCAACTTCCTCCCCGCTTCGCAGAAGGCATGGCAGCTGTTCTGAGGCCGAATACATCGATCGCACGGATTATCCGGCTTGCCGAGCGCGGCTTCGACGCGATTTGCGATCCGGTCAGCCGTCCCAGCCGGTCGAGAGCCAGATGCCCCGCCGGTCGAGCAGCCATGCCT
>JBCCQU010000442.1:0-1713 GCA_039208875.1 Planctomycetota bacterium | reverse complement strand
GCCCGCTGCTCCCGCGCCCGCCGCTGCGAAACAGGCTCCCGACCCGCTCGCAACGATCGCAGACAACTACGAGATCATCGCGATCGTTCAGTCGCAACCGATGGCCGCCGTGATCTACGACAAGAACCGCGATGAGTTGCAACGGGCCGTCGCCGGATTTCCGATCGCATCGGGCGTCGAGGTCAGGTTGATCGAACAGGACGGCATCGTGATCGCCCTCGGGGAGCGCACGCTCCGCATGACGATGCCGCTTGCCGTCCGTTTGGCCGAGTCACCACGGGAGGCATCGCCATGACTCGCAAGCCCAAACGGCTGCTGGTCGACGCGAGCGACTGCTATTGGCGGCTCGTTCCAGCGGCTGACTTGGACCACCGGCGCATGCGTCAGTTCGACGCCGCGGTGTTGCTCGAGCATGTCGCTCCCGTTCCCGCAGAGTCGCTGCAGTGTGCGTGGCAACGGTTGCCGTCGGGCGATGTCGTGACCTGCGGCGTCGAGGCAGACACACTGTGGCAACAGATGCACGCGGACCACACGACAGCCGGCCCATCGGTGTGGCCAGCGTTCCTATCGTCCGCATGTCGCGACGCCGACATCGAGCAGTTGAACTTTTTGAATGGTCACTTCGAGCCCTCCGTCATCACGCGTACGCGCAAGACGTGGCACACTGGTATCGCCATCATGGCGTGCATCATTGCGTTGTTCGTCCTCATCGGCATCGAATGGCGCATCGGAGCGCTTCGTTCTCATATCGCAGCAACCATGACAGCGACGAACGATCTTGTCAGCAAAGCAATCGGCGATCGTGGCATAGGGCTGGCAAGCCGCCACCATCTGCTGATCGCCGAACGCCGCTCGCTCGAGCAAACAAGACGGCGGCCCATCGATCTCCAGAACGCTGCGCACACGCTGGCATCGATCTTCGACGCGTGGCCGAAAGAGCCGAGAAGCCGCGCTCAGTCGATCCGAGTCGAATCCGAGTCAGCGAGCTTCACCGTCCTGATCGACGGACAAGCCGAGGCATCGGCCTTCGAGGCCGCGTGGCAGGCCGACGCCCGCTGGCGGCTCGACCAACCCCGCATCACGACGCAGCGCGACGGCGTGCGCTTTGTTGCGCGCGCCATCCGCAACGATGGGAGTGGGGACGGATCATGAGCACGATTCGATCGCTGACGTTTGTGCTGCTCGGGCTGCTCCTGCTCGCGATCGCCGTTCGTGGAGCACGCCTTGCAACCCTTCACCAAAACAACAACGCACAGCGAGCGGGGTTCGCACAGACTGCCGCATTGGTCGGCGAGATCCACGAACTCCGCGAGGCCGACGAGCGTGTGTCTCTTGCCGCTCGTCCGCAGGCGGACGTCCTCTCCAGAGTCCAAGCGGCGATGCAGCAAGCCGGCCTCGCGGTAAGCACGCTGCGCGAGCTCGCGCAGAGCAGCGACGTCGGCGCAACCGGCACAGCAAGCGATTCGAACTATCGGACCCAGTCGTATCGCTTCGTGATCCAGCCGGTGAGGCCCAGCGAACTGGGCCGATTCGTTGCCGCGTGGGACCGGCAATCGCTCTGGCACATAACCGAAGTCGAGCTGAGCCATCTCCGCGACCACGGTAACGCGTTCAGCGCACAACTCGTGATCAGCGCAGCCTACGTCGATCAGCCGCAAGCCTCAGCGCAGGACATGCCATGAAGCACCGATCTATCTTCCTGCACATCGCACT
>JBCCQU010000441.1:0-1754 GCA_039208875.1 Planctomycetota bacterium | reverse complement strand
CGGACATCGACATCATCTTCTTGGACGGCTCGGCCCGGGTGGTCGCGATGCATCAGATGGTGATGGAGGAGCCGCAGGGCGAGGATGAGACGTTTGAGGAGTATGAGGCCCGTCTGAAGCGGTACAACAGCCGATTCCCGTCGCAGTTTGTCATCGAATTACAGGGCGGCATGCTCGACCAGATCACGGTTGCGCAGGGTGACCGGATCGAGTTGGATGTGGCAGGACTCAAATCTCGGGCGCGTTGAGCCGATACTGCACTGGCGACACGTTCTGTGCCTGCGGGCGGCATGGGTCTGTGGTGAGGTCGTCGGTTTGGCGGGCAACGGCCCCGCCTGGGGATGACGATGCGGCGACGCCACAGGATCACGCTTGCCTGTTCACATGACGCGGCAGAGGGGTTGTCCGACGGAGCTGCGTCGCGGTGGCTCAAGCCGATCCTCGCTGCGTGGCCCAGGCCCGATCGCCAGCCGGTGCCACGGGTCGTCGCACTCGATGAGCTTTTCGAAGAACTCTCGTGCCCGACCAAGGCCGCCCGACTTGAAGGCATCGACCCGGCGATCATCGCGTTCGGCCCCGGTGACGCCAAGAGCGTCGTTGCGCAGATAGCGGACCTGATGCACCAACGGCGTGCGCCCGGCCTGCTGCTGTTTCCGGACATCGATACCGAGCTCGCAGCCTTTGAACAGGGCGGCGTGCTGATCGAGCAATGGGATGCCTCGGCCGATCGGCTCGCGGCCCAGCTCTTTGCCCTCACCGAGCGGCAGGCGACCATCGTGGAGATGGGGCTGGAACGGCTGCGTGCATCCGACGAGTACGAAGGCGTGGCCGGCGAGATCGGGCGCATCCACGAAGAGCTGAGTCTCGCCGCCAGCGTGCAGCGGGACCTGCTGCCGCAGCAGTTGCCGGAAGTCGACGGGCTTGAATTCGCCGCGATGTTCCGGCCTTCGGCCTACGTCAGCGGCGATCTCTACGACGTTGTGCCGTTGCCGGATGGACGCATCGCGTTTGTGCTCGCAGACGCGGTCGGCCACGGCGTGCCGGCTGCGTTGCTCACGATGATTGTGAATCGCGCGGTGCACGGCGCGATCGAAACCTCAGCCCGCGGCGAGCTGACAGCCAGTCATATCGCTGAGCGTCTGAACGATGCACTGTGCGTGGTCTGCAGCCGGGGCCAGCACTTCGCGACGGGTGTGTGCGGCGTGCTCGAGCCCGCGACGTTTCAGGTCGAGCTAAGCGTGGCCGGCCATCCGCCGCCGCTTCGGCTGCGAGCGGGCACGATGGAACGGATCGATCCGACCGGGCCGTTGCTCGGCGTGTTCGCGGATGCGGCGTTCGAGCAGGTCGGCTTCCGCATGGAGCCGGGCGAGACGCTGATGATCTACAGCGACGGCTTCGAGACAGCCTTCCCCACGAGCGACGACGCGCCGGGCCGGGTGTTCAGCCCGCAGGCGTGCATCAGCAAGCTGGCCCAGGTGAACGACGACGCGACCGAGCTCGGCGGCATCGAGCCGGCGATGAACAGGCTGGCCGAGCTGGTGAGCCAGCAGTCGGGCTCGCTGCACCAGACCGACGACGTGACTGCGCTCGCGCTGTCGCGGCCGGCTGAGGGCGTGATCGCACGGCCCGCGGCTGCCTAACGCACAAGCAGTGAGCTTCAGCCTGTTGACTTCTCGAGCGTGCGGAGTCGGCGGTCGTATTCGACCAGACCGTCCTTCAGCCGAATGACGCGCTCGCAGCGGTCGGCAACGCTG
>JBCCQU010000440.1:0-1757 GCA_039208875.1 Planctomycetota bacterium | reverse complement strand
GCGTGCAGTTTCGTAACTCCGGCTTTGTCGGCAACACAGCTCTCTACACAATCGATCCCGCGACCGGTCAGGCAAGCAATCCACGAGAGATTCAGGCCGACGTCGCGCTCGGTCTTGCTTTCGATGGGCAAACGCTGTTCAGCGCGACCGACAGCTTCGGCCAGGTCAACGGTGCCGCGACCAGCGGTGCGCTCTTCACCATCGATCCCATGACCGGTGCGACGCAGCTCGTCGGCGGCGACTTCGGCATCGGCGTGTTCAGCGAGGGTGACCTCGCGGTGAACCAGGCCGACGGCGGCCTTTACCTTGTCACAAGTTCGAGCGGCACATCGGGCTTGTACAGCGTCGACAAAGCAACCGGGGCCGCTGCGTTCATCGGCAACACCGATGCAGCCGACGCGTCTGCGATGGCCTTCACGAGCAGCGGCGATCTCTACATCCTCGACACCACATCGAGCTTCCCGGCGGGCAACGCCATCTTGCGAGAGGTTGACCTCTCCACCGGAGCCACGATTTCCTCGATCACGCTCAATGAGGCGCTCGGAACGACGGCCGGCATGGCATTCGATGCATCGGGCAACCTGTTCATTGCCGACGGTGATTTCGGAGGGACCAATGACCTCTACTCCGTCGATATGCAATTCGGCCTTGTCACGGCCATCGGCACCACAGTCGCCGCGTCGGGTGCCGGCAACATCGGCGGTCTGTCGGGTCTCACGTTTGTTCCCGCACCGTCCGGCGCCGCCGCGTTTGCTGCCGTCGGTGTGCTCGCTGCTCGCCGACGTCGACACTAACCGCAGCCTTCGTAAGCAAATTCCCGCTGCTGCTCTCCGCGACCGGGCGCTGCCATCGCCGGGAGGTGCTTCTCTCCTATCGTTTCTCCGATGAAAGCCAAGCCCGCAGCAGACTCCAACACCACGCAATCACCATCGATCGCAGCCGCGGCCGCCGCGACCTACGGCATCGATGCGTGGTCGCGCGGCTACTTCCGTGTCTCGCAGGCCGGCACCATCGAAGCGCTACCCGAGCGCGACGCCTCGCAAGCAATCGACCTGCACGAGATTGTCCAAGGCCTCGACTCCCGCGGCCTCGCTGCCCCCGTGCTCCTCCGCTTCGATGGCATTCTCCGCGATCGCCTCCGCCGCATCCGCGAGTCGTTCGACGCCGCCATCGCCAATGAATCCTTCGGCGGCGCCTATACCGGCCTGTATCCGATCAAGGTCAATCAACAGCGGCACGTTTGCGAAGCCATTCGCGATGAAGGCCAACGCCTCGGCTTCGGTCTCGAAGCCGGCAGCAAGCCAGAGCTCTGGGCTGTGCTCGGCCTCACCGCCGCCACCGGCCCGGGGTCCATGCCCATTGTGTGCAACGGCTTCAAGGATGACGAATACATCGAGACCGTCGTGCTCGCGACCAAGCTCGGCCGCCGCGTCATCCCCGTCATCGAACAGCCGCACGAGCTTGATCTCATCATCCGCCACGCTGAGGCCTACGGCGTGCGTCAGCCCATCGGCGTGCGCATCAAGCCCGCCGCGTCCGGCTCTGGCCGGTGGGCAAGCTCAGCCGGCACCAGCGCCAAGTTCGGCCTCTCCGCCACCGAACTGCTCGAAGCTGTCGACCTCCTCAAGCAGCACGGCCTCGAAGACACGCTCGAGATGGTGCACTTCCACGTCGGCAGCCAGATCAGCGACATCCGCCAGTTCAAAACCGCCCTCAGCGAACTCGCACGTATTTACGCCGAGCTCGTCTCGCTCGGC
>JBCCQU010000439.1:0-1777 GCA_039208875.1 Planctomycetota bacterium | reverse complement strand
GCGGTCATCGCGGCCGGCGTTGCATCAACTCGCAGCCGAGTTGGTCGATCGCGATCTTGCAGCCGGTCGAGCGCCGCGGGCGGCGAGCATCGCTGCGGCTGTTGAATTGCTGTCCAGCCCGGACGTGACATTGCGGAAGGTGGCGGCGTCGTTGCTTGCTCGGGTGCCGTCGGGATTTGATGCCGAGCACGTCGCAGCGGCGTTGCATCGCGAGAGCGACGGCGGCGTTGCAGCCCAGTTGCTGCTCATCGCGTCGCGATCTGGCGATGTGCGTGCGGCGCTCGCAGCCTCGGCTCCTCGATGGACCGCGCGCTGGCTCGGCGATAAGCAAGCCGGCGAAGCGTGCATGGACGCGATCCGCATGCTCATCGTCGATGACGCAGTCGGCAGAGAAACGACACAGCTCGCGGCAAGCCACCTCGAACGGCTGAGCGATGACGAGATGGGCGTGGCTTCGTCTCGGCTGCTGTTGGCGGTCGATCCGCTTGCCGGACGGGAGCGGTTGTATCGGTTGCTGCGGAGCGACGCTGCGGCGGGCCGATTGGCTGCGGCGAGATCACTCGCTGAGTATCCGGGTCACACGGCGGAACTGATGAAGGCAGCCGAGCGACATAGCGATTCACAGCCGGAGTTGTTTATCGCGGCTGCTGAGTCGGTCAGACTCTACAAGCCGACGCCCGAGCATCTTGCCCGACTCGAAGCGATCACGGTGACCGACGAGGGGCTTCGGCAGGCGGTGCTCGCGAGTGTGCGAGCGGCGATCACAGACGCGGAGCGGCCGGAAAGCCCGGCATCGCAAGACGACGGCGACAGCTGAATGGCGAACTCGTTGTGGCTTGAGCTGTTGGTGCTTACCGGTTGTCGGCATTCGTGACGTTCTGATTGTGTCCGTCCTGTAACAGGCCGAATTGCCGGAGTCTGGGCGGAATGTGCGGTTGACCGCACGCGTTGCCGCGCTGCGTGCGGCTGCGAGTCGTTCACAAGCTGGTGATCGCGTCTGCGTCATGCATCTTCTCGTTGGCCACTCCGGCCACACAGATCACATGATCAGAGGAGAGCCAGATGCTTGCTCGCACGCTTGTCGCTATCGCTGCAGTTACGGTCGTCACATCCGCCGTTGCGCAGATCGAGTACGTCGCAAATGTGACACGGGACAATGGCAAGCTCGGCTCGCCGAACGATGCTGCTGGTCGCATTGTCGAGGTTAATGCGAGCTGGAAGCCGCAGCAGGAGCGTCTGTCGTTTGATGTCTTGACAGAGGGCAAGACCGACGGCTTCTGGCTCGTGCTGAGCCCGGGTGACAACCCCAAGGGCGACGACGGCGAGCTGGCGATCTTCTACTTTGATCGCGGTATTCAGAGCGGCACGCCAACGCTGTCGGCGTATGCATACAACGGCCAGAACAAGGCCAACAGCTTCAACACACCGGGCGACTTCATTGTGTCGACGCTTGACGGATCCGGCTGGGACGCGCAGCTGACGGTCGACATCGGGCCAAACGGCCATCGCCTCGGCTTCGATATCGATGCATCGGTCATCCAATCGCACAATCCGGCACGGTCTGGCAGCGAGCCGTGGACCGGTGCGGCGTTTGGCGAGCGGGTCGGCTTCTGGCTGCACACGCTCGACGACGGATCGGACCTCGCGAGCTACAACAACTCGGGCCAGCTCAACAACTTCCGCTCCGGTGTCACGCAAGGGTGGTACTACTCGGCGAACATCACCACAACTACTATCCCCGCGCCGGGTGTTGTGGCGGAAGGTCTGGGCGCGCTGG
>JBCCQU010000438.1:0-1800 GCA_039208875.1 Planctomycetota bacterium | reverse complement strand
GCCTCGGCCAAGAGGAAATACTTCACATCCTCAAACGCATGGCCGAGCAAGCCGAGCCGAGCGCGCCGCATCTCGAAGCCGCTGTCGCTCGTGCCCTCGTCATCGAACGCCGCGACGTGGCGAAACTGAAACAGCAGGTACGGCGTGAGCTTGAACGCCCCGTCGTCGCTCCTCAGGAAGAAGGTCGTGTCGTACCCCGCCACCGGCCCGGCCAGCGAGAACATCTCCGACCGCGCTTCGGCATCGGCGATGACCGACCCGACGACCGCGTCGACCTGTGCAGCGGTCAGGCGGGCGTCGGTCGTCCGTTGATCCGTTTCGAGATCAGCGATGCGCTGCTCGAGGACTTCGAGCCGTTCGAGCATTTCTTGCCGAGATGGCTCAGCGCTCGCTGCGGTCGCGACCAACATGGACAAACCAACGACCCCGATCGCACCCGTTCGCATCACGTCTGATTGTTGGAAATGGCGAATCGCCCGACGCTCGCCGCGGTGATCGGCCACGCGTGGCACTTCGCCGCGGTCAGCGGTAGTCGGGGTTCGGGTGATCGAACCGGCAGCCGGCGTCCCACTTGCTGCGCTGGTTGCCGTGCGCGGGGAAGCCGCCCTCGTCATTGAGCATCCGCGCCAGGTGCATCAGGTTCCACGCCATGAACGTCGTGTTGCGTTGGGTGAAGTCGTTGGACGCGCCGCCCGAGTCGTCGTCGAGGTAGCTCGGCCCAGGGCCTGCCGGTCCGATCCAGCCGCAGTCCGCCTGCGGCGGAATGCTGTAGCCGAGGTGCCCGAGCGAGTACAGGATGTTCATCGCGCAGTGCTTGATGCCGTCCTCGTTGCCGGTGATGACGCAGCCAGCGACTTTGCCGTAGTACGCATACTGACCCTTGTCGTTGAGATGCCCGGACTCGCCGTAAAGGCGTTCGATGACCTTGGTGCAGACCGACGACTTCTCGCCGAGCCAGATCGGCGTGCCGAGGACGAGGATGTGGGCGGCCTTGACCTTGTCGTACAACGCCGGCCATTCGTCCTTCTCGAAGCCATGCTCAGTCATGTCCGGATACACGCCCGGCGGAATCTCATGATCAACCGCCCGAACAACTTCAACCCCCACCTTGTTCGCCCGCATCACGTCGGCAGCGACATCCATCAGCCCCCGCGTGTGACTCATCTGCGGCGACGGCTTGAGCGTGCAGTTGATGAACAACGCCTTCAACTTCGAGAAGTCGTACGGATTGGAATCACAGTCCGCCTGCTGGCGTTCGGAGAGCTTGGCCATGCGAAGCAACGTAACGCACGTGTCACCACAGCCGCAGCCCTTCAATTTGAGTTGGCAGGGTAAAGCGAGTGAGCTGCACCACGGCATGGTGCAGGTACGCGTCCGGTCCAGCGATCGCTGACGTTGGGCAATCGCATCCGTACCTGCGGCACGCCGTGCCGCGGCTCATCGGAGACGAACAACAACAGGCGCTTCACTTGCGAAATGGTTCCGTTTTGGCCAGACTCCACGCACCGCTGGCGGTGGCTGGTGGTGATTCAACCCCACTCGAACACGGAGGTTTGCCTTGGCCGCGAAATCTGAAGATGCTGTGATGGATGCCCCCGAAACGGCGAAGCGTGACAACGGCACGCGTGACCCGGTGATGCGGGATGCCGGCGATGTGGTCGGCAATGGCTCGTCGTCGCCGGTGGTGCCGCTGTTCAAGACGGCTCACCAGAAGATTGTCACCCTCGCCCGACTGGACGAACAGTTGGCCACGATCCTCGAGCAGCGTGTCGCGCTGCAGGCCGAGATTCGCGGCATCCG
>JBCCQU010000437.1:0-1884 GCA_039208875.1 Planctomycetota bacterium | reverse complement strand
GTCATCGGCGATGTGCAGTTCATCGACGCCGCCTTCAGCTTCCGCGGGCCGGACAAGCCCGAGCAGCGACTGCTCAACCCGGACCTCGGCGGTGGCGGGATTTTGGACGTCGGCTGCTACGCCGTCAGCATCGCTCGGCTCGTCGCCGGTGCCGCCGTCGGTGGAGACGTTGCGGAGCCGACAAGCCTCAAGGGCGTCGGTCATCTCGGCAAGACGGGCGTCGACGAGTGGGCCGCTGCGACGGCGATGTTCCCGGGCGGGATTGTCGCGTCGCTGCGAACGGGCGTTCGCCTCAACGCTCAAAACGGCCTGACCGTTTACGGCACCGGCGGAAAGCTGAGCATCGACCAGCCGTTCATTCCCGCACGTCACGGCGGCGAGAGCACGATCGTCGTTGAACCGGCAGAAGGCGACAGGCGCGAGATTGCCGTTCCGAGCGACAAGCCGCTCTACGCACTCGAGGCCGAGGCGTTCGCGAAGGCAGTGGTCACCGGCGGCGTTGCGTTCCCTGCGATGACGCCTGCCGACACACTCGGGAACATGCGGGCGCTCGACACGTGGCGCGAGCAGATTGGTCTCACGTACCCGGCCGAAACGATCGAGAACTACAGCTCCACGACCATCATCGGCGAGTCGCTTGCGCGCCAGTCGACGTCGCCGATGCCGACGGCGAAGGTCGGCGAGATTCCGTTCGAGGTGTCGAAGTTCCTGATGGGCTGCGACAACCAGCACCGGTTCGACCGGGCGGCTGTCCTTTACGACGCGTTTTTCGAGTACGGCGGCAACGGCTTCGACACCGCGCACGTTTACGGTCGACAGCGCTCGGCACTGCTGGGTCAGTGGATCAAGCACCGGAACGTGCGCGACCAGGTGGCCGTCATCTGCAAGGGTGCCCACACGCCGCGGAACTTCCCGCACTTCATCCGCGGCGAGCTGATGGACCAGCTCGGCTGGCTCGGCACCGACTACTGCGATCTCTACTTCCTCCACCGCGACAACCCTGATGTGCCAGCGGGCGAATTCGTCGACGTTCTGAGCGAGCTGGCCGATGAAGGACTCATTCGCGGCGGGTTTGGCGGGAGCAACTGGACGCTGAGCCGCCTGAAGGAGGCCCAGGATTACGCGAGCAAGAAGGGCGTTCGTGGCTTCACCGTCATGAGCCAGAACCTGTCGCTGGCCGAGATGGTCGATCCGGTTTGGCGAGGTTGCGAGAGCGCGCACGCCGACGATTGGATGAGCTACCTCGCCGAGACGGGTTTGACCAACTTTGCGTGGAGCAGTCAGGCCCGCGGCTTCTTCGTGCCTGATCGCGACTTGGACGAGGCCCAGCTGAATCGCTGCTGGGTCAGCGATGCCAACATGGAGCGACGCAAGCGTTGCTTCGAGCTGGCAGAGCAACGCGGCGTCGAGCCGATCAGCATCGCAGCGGCATGGGTGCTCAAGCAGGCGTTCCCGAGCTTCGCACTCATCGGCCCGCGCAACCTCCGCGAGCTGCACACGTCGCTGCCCGGCCTGTCGATCGAGCTCACCGACGCGGAGCACGCGTGGCTCGATCTGAAGCGCGACACGCCTGCCGATTCGTGAGCGATGAGCCGGCCCAACTCCGTTACAAGCTGACGGTCGCGTATCGCGGCACGGCTTACCACGGCTGGCAGCGGCAGATGGTGCCGGGCGAAGACACTTCTGCGGCCGAGCTGCCGACGGTCCAGAACGTCCTGCGACTCGCGCTCCAACGCACCGTCGGGCATCCCGTCAACGTCGTCGGTGCCAGCCGGACCGACGCCGGCGTTCACGCCGAAGGGCAGGCGGCGAGCTTCGAGACGATCCGGCATCAAATCGCCCCCGATCGGCTCATGGCAGCGACGAACGCAAAGCTGACGGCGG
>JBCCQU010000436.1:0-1903 GCA_039208875.1 Planctomycetota bacterium | reverse complement strand
CTGAGGGTCAAGCGATCGACATCTCCGCCGTGCCCGGCGTGCCTGCTGTGCACGTCGTCGATGAGATCACGCGAAGTCTCGGCTTCAACGATCGTGGCGAGGTGGCGATCACCGTGAGGTTCGTCGGAAGTGCGAACCAACAAGTGATTGTCGTGTTTGATATGCCGAGACTTCCAGAGTGCCCCGCAGACATTAATCTCGATGCCTCGCTCAACATCGATGACTTCTCAGCATTCGTTGACGGCTTCTTCAGCGCCTTGCCTCGCACCGACATCGACGACAATGGCACACTCGGGATCGACGACTTTTCGGCGTTCGTCATGGCGTTCTTCGCGGGCTGCTGAGCGCGGCAGCATCCGGCGGCGAACTGCCCGGATGGCTTCAGGTGTGTCATCGGTGAGCCAGTAATCGATTTCGCTCGGCTTCGTCTCGTGACTCCAGCGGCAGCTTGGCTGTTAGAATCCGCTATGTCTTCAGCCGAGAACCGTTCATCGAGTCGTTTGCCCGCAGCACCCGTATCGACTACGGCGCTTGTCGCCGCGTCTGTGTTCACGTCGTCTCCGGCGGTTGGGCAAACCGCCGAGACCGAGTGGCGCTTCGAGACCGGCTACACCGGCGCTTACGTCGTCATCCAAGAGGACGACGCGCCGAGGCCGCCGTTCGACTTCGACGCCGACGACGACGCTTTCCTTGAGGAAGTGTCGCGGGCGACGTTCCGCTGGATGTGGAACAGCCCGGACGTGAGCGATGCGGGGCTGATCAAGGACCGGTCATCCGGGCCACTCGTCAGCATCGCCGGCGTCGGCTATCAGATGGCAGCGATTGTCATCGGCGTGGAGCGCGGCTACATCACGCGCTCGCAGGGCGAGCGCCGCGCGACGCAGATCCTCGAAGCGCTGTTGCGGAACGAGACCAACCGCAAGGCCGGCCTGTTCTATCACTTCCTCGACGAGGAAACGAACGGCCCTCGGCCGCGCGGTGACGGTGTCAGCACGATTGATTCGTCCATTCTCTTCGCCGGTGTGCTCACGGCTGCGGCGTACTTCGGCGGCGAGGTCGAGCATCTCGGCAACACCATGTTCGAGGCGGCCGACTGGACCTTCTTCCTGCAGCCGGACACCCAGCCGGACTGGGTTGAAGGCATGATCTCGCTGCTGTGGCGTCCCGATGATCGGGCCAATGATCCAACCGGTCCGGGCTCGCTGATCGGCCCCACATGGCTCGATGCCATGGGCGAGCAACGCATCATCTACTTCCTCGCGGCGGCGGCACCCAACCCCGACCACCGGCCCGATCCGGACCTGTACTACCGCCTGCGTCGCACGCCGGCGCAGTGGGAAGACGTCGGCCCGTTCCTTCAACTGCCCGGCACAGGCGGAACGTTCCTGACCTTCTTCGATCAGCTCTGGATCGACGACGCCTCGATCGGCGAGGCACAAGGTCCCGACCGCCCCGATCTGCGCGGCTTCGATTTCCGCACCCCCACCGACTGGTGGGAGAACTCGCGTCGGCATGCGCAGATGCACCGTGGCAAGGCGATCAATGAAGCGCCGGCAGGCTTTACGACGCTCGGCCCGGATTCATGGGGCCTGTCGGCCTCGGACGGTCCGAGCGGCTATCAGGTGCCGGGGCTGTTGGGCGATGTGCTCCCCGTGCCGGGCGCACAGACCAACTTCGACCTGCCGCCATCGTTCAACAGCGACCGCTGGCTCGATGGCACCGTGGCGATCTACGGCGCGGGCAGCATGATCATGTTCGAGCCCGACCTCGCGATCTCCGCCCTCCGCAACTACCGCTCGCTCGAGGCCAGCAACGGACAGCCGCTGGTCTGGGAAGACGACTTCGGCTTCAAGGATGCGTTCAATCTGCATATCCCGGGCGCGCCGTGGGTGGCGAGCGATCG
>JBCCQU010000435.1:0-1905 GCA_039208875.1 Planctomycetota bacterium | reverse complement strand
GGCGTGACACGTGCAAGCGCTCGTGCCGGTCGATGCACTCGACCTGCCACAGTATATCGTCAAACGAGCCGACCGGTCGCAACCACGCCCGGAAACATCGCAGAATTGGCTGAGGCCCGCATCAGGGCATCGAAGCGGGCGCCGGCGGCGACGGCAACGAATCCCACAAATCCCGCACCGCTCGCTGCAGATCCGCCTCGCTTCCCGCGTTCTCGATGACATGGCTCGACGCGGCACGCTTGCGATCGATCGGCCACTGGGCTGCCTCGCGGCGATCAAGCTCGGCCTCATCCCAACCGCGTGAAGCCACGCGAGCCAGCCGAGTCTCGCGCGGCACATCAACGAAGATCACCACATCGCATTCGCGATCGACGCCGGCCTCGAACAGCAGCGGCGCATCGACAACGACTGCGCGCACGCCGGCAGCCGCAGCATCCGTGATGGCCTCGGCACGGGCTGCATGCACGAGCGGATGCACGAGCGATTCCAGCTTCCGCCGCTCGACGTCATCGGCGAAGACGATCTTGCCCACAGCTTGCCGATCGATTCGGCCATCGGCACCGAGCACCTCATCACCCCACCACGACACCAGCGCATCGCGTACGTCTTCGCGGTCGAGGGCTGCCTTGGCGATGGTGTCGGAATCGATGACCGCCGCGCCGTGCGTTGCCAAGAGCCGGGCGACGGCGCTCTTGCCGGCCCCGATGCCGCCGACAATGCCGATGACCAGCGGCCTGCGCTGCGCATCTTCAGGCATTGACGCCGGCCCCCGCTGCGCGCACAGCATCGACCGCTGCGCGTACGCGTGCTGCGGTTTCCTTCGGCCGATCGATCATGATCCATCGCAGCTCGACGCTGCCCGTACCCGCGGACGCAACGCCCAGCGTGCCGACGCCCGCGAAACGCTCGAGCAGCGAACGAGTCAGCACAACATGCTGCACACGATCCAGCGGCAGCCCGAGACCGGCGCGGTTGAACACGCCGACCGCGGCAGCGATGCGGCGCTCCGTGAGTGCGTACGTCCGCTGCGTCCACGCGATCGTTTGCCAGATGAGCGCTACGACCGCTGCGACGACCGAGTACAAGCCAACGGGCACGGGCGATTCGACGCCGATAGCCGGGAGGCCGAACACGCCGATGCCGACCGCGACCACCGCAGCGGTCAACACCGGCAGCGCGCGCAACGGAATCGATAGCAGGCTCGGCTTGATCCGCAGTACAACTCGCTCGCCGGATGGCACCAGGCCTTCGACCGAGCTGCGTGGCTTCGGCCCGCTCGCCCGGCCCCCAGCCCCGCCCCCGGACCGGCCCGACATCACAAGGCCTCCGGCTTCAGCGTCGCGATGTCCGGCAGGTTGCGGTAGTGGCCGTCGTAATCGAGCCCGTAGCCCACCACAAACTCGTTGGGAATCGCGAAGCCGATGTGCTCAGCGAACGACCCGCCTACGACATCGCCCGGCTCGCACACGCGCTCAACGTCGGGCTTCTCGAGCAGCACAACCGCGCGCACGCTCGCGGGCTCGTGCTCGCCGATCACCTCGCGCACCAGCTTCAGCGTTCGGCCCGAGTCGAGGATGTCATCAACGATCACAACGTGCTTGCCGCGCAGGTCGCCAGAGATCGCCCGGCGTAACTCGGCCCCGCGGCTCGTCGTCGTGCGACCGGCATAACTCGAGACAGCCATCATCTCAAGACTCAGCTTGAGCGGCAACTCGCGGATGAGATCGGCGGTGAATACCAGCGCACCGGTCAGGATCGGCACCAGCACCACGCCCTCAACCTCGGCGTCTTGCGAGCTTTCTGCAATGCCGGCATCGCGCCGCAGCGCTAACGACAGCTCGCCCGCGAGCTCCCGCACCCGCGCGTTGATCCGGTCACGCCCGACCAGCACGCGGTCGATTTCGC
>JBCCQU010000434.1:0-1947 GCA_039208875.1 Planctomycetota bacterium | reverse complement strand
GCGGGCGTCGCGGTCGCGCACATCCACGGCGGCGATCGGGCGGAAGGCATCGCTGACGAAGCGATGCGGCACGCGATCACGAAGCTCGCGCATCTGCATCTGCCGGCCACGGAAATGTCGGCTGCGCGCATACGCCGCATGGGTGAACGGCCGGATGACGTTATCGTGATCGGCTCGCCAGCGATCGATGGGCTAAGTGAGATACCGCCGATCGATGATGATGCGCTCGAGAAGTACGCGGGCGTGCGCGAATGTCCAGGTGCGCTAGTGCTGTTGCACCCGGCCGGTCGCGATGACGCGACCGAGGCGGCAGCCGCGCGCTCAGTGATCGATGGTGTGCGGCATGCCGGGGCCGGCACGGTGGTTGCGCTGCAGCCGAATCACGACGCGGGGCGGCACGCGGTGCTGGCTGAATTGCAAGCAGCTCGCGACAACGGCGAGGTGGTGGCGATTGTGCCGAACATGCCGCGTGCGTTGTTCGTTGGATTGCTGAAGCGGATGGCAACGCACAACGGTGTGCTGGTGGGCAACAGCTCGGCGGCGTTGATCGAGGCGGCGGCGGTGCCGATTGCGGCGGTGGATGTCGGGCCGAGGCAGGCTGGTCGCGAGCGTGCTGGCAACGTGGTGCATGCAGCAGATGAGACAGCGGCAGCGATTGCGGCGGCTGTGCAGCGTGCGCGCGAGATGCAGCTTGATGGTGTGCATCCGTATGGCGATGGGGTTGCGGGCATGCGCGCAGCGGAAGCGATTGCTGCGCGAGATGCGCAGGATGCTGGGATGTTGCGGAAGCGATTTGTGGATTGACGTGAAACCGCCGACACAAATAGCAGTGTTTGCTGGAGCGGTGGCCTCTGGCCGCCGGGCGGCGAAGGCGTTTGTTACACAGCCGCCCGGGGACAGGATGTCCCCGCCCCAACGGTGCATGTACACCGGTCTGGAGACCGGTGCCAACAAAGACCAAAGGCAACCGGTCGCTCGCCCGCCGAAGCTCCCGGCTCGTGTGTGTACCCACCTGTCGGTTGTGGTCAGCGCGGCACGCTGACGAGGAAGCTCTCTTGCAGGACGTCGATGGAGTCGCCGTCGCGTTGGCGGAGTCGTTGCACGATGCCGCCGCCGTTGAGTGTGTTCTGCGGGAAGCGTTGCCGGGCTGCGATCAGGGCGGAGCTTTCGATGGCTTGGCCGCTTTGCTGCGGCGAGTGGTCGTTTGGCCCCCAGATGCCGATGGTGAGGCTGCTGCGGCTGGCGCCGTGGAAGTAGAAGGCGAGCTCGCCCTGTCGGCGGAGGTCGTAGGCGGCTTGCTCCGCGGTGCGGCGGACCTCGGCGAGTTCGTTGTCGCTGAGTGATGCACCGTCGGCCGAACCGTAGACGCCGACCTGCAGCGTGTACGCGGGGTCGGGCAGGTCGTAGAAGACTTTGGCTTGTCGGAGGTCGTACTCGGGCCGCGAGCCGACGAGCTGGCCGACATCGGGCGGGCTGGTGATGGCCAGCGCGAATCGCTTTCGGCCGTCGAACTCGAGGTTGCGGATGCGGGCGAGATCGGGCGCGGCGTCCTCGGCCGATCGGTATCGACCGGCGACGACGGCGATGCGGTTGCCGCGGCGCTCGGCCCGCGGCGAGAGCCCGGCGAGGCCGGCCCGGCGCATGAGGTCGATCGCCTCGACGACGCGTGGCTCGGCATCGGGCGTGTCGATGAACGACGCGAGCACGATGGTCCACGCGGCCCGGTCCGCGGCAGATGTGGCCTCGGGGGCGAGGGCGTTCTCGGGACGGGCCTCGGCGACGACGGCCTCGCCGGTGCCCAGACCTGCGCCGATGGCGGGGCCGAAGTTGCTGCTCCCGCTCAACGCGGACTGCATGGCGGCGGCGAATTCGGGGTCGCTTGCTGCGAGGTTGGCCTGGGCTTGGGCCATCGCGAGCGCGAAGCTCTCGGCGGTGTTGGCGGCGTCG
>JBCCQU010000433.1:0-1977 GCA_039208875.1 Planctomycetota bacterium | reverse complement strand
GTCGTTGTGGTTCGACGAGACGGTCGCGATCTTCTTGTAGTCGGCCTTGCCCTTGCACGGCACGGCCATTTCGTCGATCGCTGCGCTGGCGGCCTCGGCTGCGGCGTTGATGCCGCGCTGCAGCTCGACGGGGTTGGCACCGGCGGACACATGCTTGAGGCCGGCGGTGAAGATGGCCTTCGCGAGGACCGTCGCCGCGGTCGTGCCGTCGCCGGCCTTGTCGGCTGTCTTCTTGGCGACCTGGTGCACCATCTTCGCGCCCATCGACTGGAAGGGCTCTTGCAGCTCGACTTCCTTGGCGACGCTGACACCGTCCTTCGTGACGCTCGGCCCGCCGAACGACTTCTCGATGACGACGTGGCGGCCGCTCGGGCCCATCGTGCATTTCACCGCTGCTGCGAGACGGTCGACGCCTTTCTTCATTTCGAGAAGCGCGGCGCTGTCGAAGATCAATTGCTTGGAAGACATTTCGATTTCCTCTGCTCAGTGTTGCTCTGTTTGGACGGGCGCCGCTGCGCCGACCCAGTCATCGTTCGTTTCGTAACCCTTGGCGATGAGCACATCGCCGGCCTGTTCGTGAAAGACGCGTCGCGCCGTTTCGCCGAAGTACTTCGCCCACGCTTTCGCCCGGCCCGACCGGTAGTGCGAAAGCGGGTTCTCGTTCTTGAAGCCGGGCAGCGTGCGGGTTGCCTCGCTCGGAGCCTCGGCTTTGCTCGGCTCGACGCCCAAAAAGCGATACATCCGATCGAGATTGCCCTGCAAATCGGCGTGAAGTTCCTCGTAGATGATCGGCAGCACATCGGCAGCTGCATTGCCGAGACGGTCCAGCGTTGCTGCGTCGTCCCGGCATCGCATCGCCCAGTCGTTGGCGATCCACTCCACCGTTCCGGCGTCGTCGAGCAGTTGCTGCGGGTGCTTGCTGAAGTGCTGCGGGTCGGCAACGAAAGCCTGTCGCAACTTCTGAAAGTGGTCCATCGCGACCGCCGGCACTTGCGTGTCGAAAGCTGCCTGCGGCATGCGCAGCATGTGGAACGTCCAACTCACCGCGACATCCCGACCGTCGCGCACGATCCAGAACGACTTCGCGCCGGGCAAGATCAGTTCGAGCGGGCCCGGCGAACGATCGCCGAGCACCGTCGCGAACGGGCGCATCGCTGTCGACGACTCCAGCAGAACCCGCTCGATCGTGTGCTGCAGGCCCTCGTAGACCTTCGGTAACAAACGCGGGTTGTGAATCGCTTCCCAGTCGTGTTGCGTGTAATAGTTGACGGATCGCCGAAGCCGATAAAAGTGATACTCGCCGGTGGTGTAGATCTGCGGATGCAGGTTGAGAAGGTTGCACACCCAATTGGTGCCGGATCGCGGAAAGCCGCTGATGAAGAACACTTGTCGGCATGGCGACAACCCGGGCATGGCACGCTTGAACGCGTGCACACCGCGACCGAACTTGATGAGACCCCGGTGCGCGCGCTCCGGGCCGTACAGCCGCGTTAGCGCTTTGCGAAGGATCTCGGTGATCGGATGGACTGGCACACGCGCTCCTCAGCACGACAAACGTTCCTTGCACTCAGCCGCCGAGGATGCCGAGCAGCTCGGTCTCGCGGAGGATCAGGTGCTTGTCGCCCTTGATCTCAACTTCGGTGCCGGCGTACTTGCCGTAGACGACGGTGTCGCCCTTGCTCACGCTGAGCTGGGCGCGGTTGCCGTTATCGAGCAGCTTGCCCGGGCCGAGCGCGACGACCTTGCCGGTGATGGGCTTCTCTTTCGAGCCCTCCGGGAGATACAGACCGGTCGCGGTCATGGTCTCGGGCTCGATCGGCTTCACAACGATTCGGTCTTCGAGAGGCTTGATTGCCATTGTTGGATTTCCCTTCTTCAGCCGAGCAGTTGCGTGAATTGCTCGACGGTCATTCCTGCTTGACGGATCAGTGCCCGCAGCGTGCCGCGAGCAAGTTCTTTGCGTTCTGGCACACTCAG
>JBCCQU010000432.1:0-1986 GCA_039208875.1 Planctomycetota bacterium | reverse complement strand
GTCGAGCAAGTCAGCGATCGCACCGCGATCGAACCAGCCGAGCGCGTTGAAGTCCTTGCTGATGAGCTTGTAGACCTGGCGGGGTGATGCCTTAGTGCCCGTCACCTTGCAGCCGGCGTTGTAACGCATGCCCTCGGTCTTCACGATCTGCTTCCGCACGAGCTGCATCGACAGCCCGCCCATCACCCGGGCATCGACAAGTTCCTCGCGAGGCAGAGCGTCCTTGTCCGCCAGGTAGCTGATGAAGTCGATGGTCTGGAATTCGGTGCCGATGGCCATCGCATCGAGCCAGCACAGCAAGTGCGCCTTGATGCGGTCCATCTCCTGTCCGCGTTCGGGCGTGCCGGCGTCGACAGCGTCAGCGGCCGACGACTTTGCCTCGGCTGTGGCCTGTGCTCGGTCCTGCTCGTTGGGCAGCCCGAACAGCGGCGAGCGATCGCGCTGCCCAGCGGGATCAGATCCGCAGTCGATACCGCCGCACGACATCATCCGATCGGGCGGTGGTTGCTTGCTGCTGTGGTTGCGGGGCGAGCCGGATGATGCGACGGGCATGCGTGGCCTCCTTGCCTGTGTGCTCTGCTCCGACCGTCCTTGGCCGGGGCTGTGTGAGTGGGTGCGTGGGTGTGTGGGTGTGTGGGTGAGCGAGTGGGTGCGTGTGCTAAGTGGGTGGTGCTACTTGCGGGTCGCGGCCTCTCGCTCGCGTTTGACGCGAGCCAGAACCGACGGCGGGATTTCGAACGAGCCCGGCGTGAGTCCACGCCTGGCAAACTCGCGGCCGACGTATTGCTTGAGCGCCTCGACCACTCGCCTCAGCTGGCCGGCGTCGCACTCCTGGAGTGAACACGCGGGCGCTGCAAATTCGCCGAGGTCGTGCATGGTCACGCGTTCGATCATGCCGTCGAGCAGCTTGGGACCGAACACCTTCGGCTGACGCTCGTGCGCCTCGCGTGCGATCGTCTCGGCTTTCCGCATCAGCGGCAGGCCCTGCTTGCCCACGAGCTCACGCCATGACCGCACCTCGCGCGGCGGCTTGACCGCGGTGCCACGCTGAGCGGCGCAAGCCTCGGCGAGCTCCATCAGCAGCTCAAACTGCGTGTTGGTCAGCCGGGCGTGCTTCGTCGTGCAGCGGCCGAGCTTGCTATCGACGGGGCAGCCGACGTGCTTCATCGCCAGGTGCCGCTGCTCGGAGTTCCAGCCGGCTTGCTTGCATGCCGTGTACACGCTGAACCGCTGCGCGTCCGACCAGCCCGAGACCGGCCGTGAACTTGAACGCGATCGCCGCGACTTCGATGAGCCGTGCCAGCTGCGAGATGGCGTAGCTGCCGAGCCGCTCATGCCACGGCCTCCGCCGTGGCTCGGACCGTCTTGGAGTTGCGATGCAAGGCATCGATGCGTCGGTACAGCTCGGGATGTCGGCTTCGGAGCGAGCCGAGGATCATTTTGTCGGTGACCTTCGGCTTCTTGTGATAGCCCGCACCAACGAGTAGCTCGACGGTCTTGCGGCAAGATCGCAGCGCGCCGTCAGCCGGGGAGTTGGCGACATTGGTGAGCAGATCCCACGCTTCCTCTGTCAGCTTGAGCTTGGCCGCCTCAAAGATCTGCTTGACTTCGTCGACAGTGAAGAGCTTGCGGCCGAGCTGGCTTCCTCCGCCGTCCCCGGCGTCGTCGTTGCCAACGATTCGCGCGAGATCTTCGCGGGCGACGACGCGCGACGTGAACTGTCCATAGAACGCTCGTGCGTCGGTGACCAGATCAACAAGATCGTGCGTGCCGCACAGGATGATCGGCACTTCGGCTTCGTCGTGAATGTCTCGGAGAACGTCCAGTGAATCTCGCTTGAGGTGCTGGCATTCGTCGAGCAGAATCAGCCGGTCGGTGCCCCGGAGGTGATCCATAATCGCTCGCTGCTGCACGCTCATGAGCGATCTGCGTGAGAGCTGCAAGCGAGCACCCAACGCATGGATGAGCGACGACATGCCGCGTTCG
>JBCCQU010000431.1:0-1998 GCA_039208875.1 Planctomycetota bacterium | reverse complement strand
TCCTCTCGGGCGACCTGAACAACGATAGCCAGACGACGAGCGGCGTTGATTCGCGGAGCGTGGTTCTCGGCAACGGCGTGAGCAGCGCGACGCTGAGCGGCGTGACCATCGAGCGTGGCTTCAACACGGGTGCTGCTGCGGGCGGCTTCGTTGGTGCCGGCGGACTCACACTCATCGATTCAACGAAGATTGACTTCTTCGACGTGATCGTCCGGAACTGCTCGGCTCTCGATGATGGATTCGGTGCGCGGATCGTCGACAGCTCTGCAGTGCGATTCGTGGACTGCGACTTCCTCGATAACGGCGGCCCGATCGATATCGACGTTGCTGGTGCTGGCGTGTTCCTCTCCGGCTCCGGCTCGACCTCGTTTACCGACTGCAGCTTTGTCGGCAATGGTCTCGACACGACCAGCGGACTGAGCCGCGGCGGTGCTGCGACCGTCTCGAATGCGTTGACGCGATTCACCCGCTGCACGTTCTTCGACAATGACGCAGCCCGCGGCGGGGCTGTGTTTGTGCAGACCGAAGCCGAATTTGAAACGTGCACGTTCGAGTTGAACCTCGCCGGTAACCAAGGTGGCGCCGTCACGACATCGAACGTCGGCACCGCGTCGTTCAACTTCTGCAGCTTCAACAAGAACAGGAGCTTCGGCGATGGCGGCGCGATCAACGATGATCTGGAAGCCAGCGGCGTGCTTGTGCAGAACTCGATGTTCATTGACAATCGGGCACGACAGGGAGCTGCGATTTATGGCGGTGCGATCACCGTGTACGACTCGGTATTCACAGGAAACGAGTCGATAAATCCTCTCGGCCAATCCGGCACCATTCACATCGACCGGGACGCGAACAGCGTCCTTGCTGAGCTCGTGAACTTGACCGTCGCGGACAACATCGGCGCCGCCTCTCACGGTGCAGTGTTTGCTGAGTCGGGTGCAAATGTCTTCCTGCGTAATTCGATCTTGTGGGGCAACCGAGACGGCATGGACAGCGACCGCCAGTCGCAGTCGCGGACGGCGGGTTCCGCATCGATCAGCCTGCGATTCTCCCTCGTTCAAGACGGCGTGTTCGGCGGCTATGGCAGCGGGGCCGGCAACATCTCGGCTGATCCGCGGTTCACGAATCCAGGACAGGGCGACTATCGGCTGGCGATTGGCTCACCCGCGATCGATGCCGGCGACTCGACCTTCAATGTGCTCAGTGGCCAGGTCGATGTCGACAATTTGCCGCGTGTTGTCGATGCGCTCGACTACATCGATCGCGGTATTGCTGACGACCGCGGGCCGATCGATATGGGCGCACACGAGGCACCGACCGATCTCGCGAACGATGCGCCGTGCCCGCCCGCTGATCTGAGCGGCGACGGCCTCGTCGACTACTTCGACTTTGTTGCATACTTCGACGCGGTGTCGATCTCGAACCGCGACACCGCCGACCTCGATCGTGATGGCCAGATCAACGCTGAGGATGTTGGGCTATTTGAAGCGTTGGCTGAGCTCGGCTGCAACTAGCGCTGGAACATGCTCAAGCGCCGGCCATCGCGGGCTGCTGTGTTTCGTGCGCAGCCTTGTACGCGTGGTAGTCGGCGATGGCTGTCTTGAGGCCGTCCTTGAGCGAGACCGTGGCCTCGAAGCCGAGCAATTGCCGCGCGCGGCGGCTGTCGAGACTCCGCCGCGGCTGACCGTCCGGCCGCGAGGTATCCCACTCGAGCTCGCCCTTGAAGCCGACGAGCTCGGCGATGGTCTCCGCGAGTTCCCTGATCGCGACTTCCTGCCCGGTGCCGAGGTTGACCGGGATCGGCTCGTCGAGCCGCTCTGCTGCGCGCACCACGCCTTCGGCGCAGTCGTCGACGTACAGGAACTCGCGCGTCGGTGCGCCACTGCCCCAGCACGTCACCGTTGATTCGCCGGCGTCGACCGCGTTGACGAACTTGCGAATGAGCGCGCCGATGACGTGGCTGTGCTCGGGGTGGTAGTCGTCGCCCGGGCCGTAGAGATT
>JBCCQU010000430.1:0-2008 GCA_039208875.1 Planctomycetota bacterium | reverse complement strand
GCCAACCAAGGGAATCCGCTGGCGGCGACCGAAGTGACATGAGGGTGCGACAACGCCGACGCGCAGCACCGGAGCAGAGACAGCCCGGCACGCGGGCGGCGGCAATATCCCGCGCGGCAAGGCTTGGTCAGGCTGCGACTCGGAGCGTCGGCTCGTCGAGCTCGCTGAGCGCGGATCGCGCCAGCCCGATGCCGAGTTCGTCGTAGAGATAATGCGCTGAGTCGGCGCCGGCTTCTCGCAGCCGCTCGACCTGATCTTGGAACTGGGCCATGGCGACGATGCGGCCGCGGAAGCCGCTTGAGCGCAGCAACTTGGTTATCTCGATGCACTCAGCGGTGCGCTGCAACGCGATGATCGCAAGCTTGGACGACGATGCCGAACCGAAGCGTGCGTAGAAGTCGGGATCGGTCGCATCGCCGCAGATAACGTGTCGGCCGGCTTGGTTGTGCCGCTGGACAACGTCTGCACTTTGATCGAGTCCGACGACGCCATCACCGAATCGCTCTTGGAGCAAGTCGTACGCCGCGGTGCCGACGCGACCCATCGAGACGACAACAGCGTCGACGGGCTTGCTCATTTCGATGTGCTGATCATCCGGCAGTCGTGAGTCGGACTCGAAGCGTTGAAGCGGCTGCATGTATTTGGCGAACAGGCCGTGCGAGAAGGCATTGACCGGCGATGTAAACACGAAGCTCATGGACATCGCGATCGCGGCGACCAGCAGCCAACCGGGCGCGATCCAGCCCGCGGACACACCGACCGCGCCGACGATGAGCCCGAACTCTGAGTAGTTGCTGAGAGGCAGCGTGCTGAGCGTCGCGGTGCGGGCGCGGAGCTTGAAGCGCGTCATCAGCCAGAAGAACATGGCTGCCTTGATCGGGAGCAACACGAGCAGAGCCGACGCGATGCCGAGCTGCGAGAGCGTCGGAACACCTTGCAGGCCGATGGATAAGAAGAATGCAACGAGGAACAGGTCTTTGAGTGACAGCAATGCCTTGGAGAGTTCGCCGGCCTTGGGATGCGAGCCGAGAATGAGTCCGGCGATGAGTGCGCCGAGGTCCGGCTTCATCTGCACCATCTCGAAGAGATACACAAAGCCCATGACGAGCAACAGGCCGTAGAGCACGAGCAGCTCGCCGTGGCCGACGCGTTCGAAGACCATCTTGAGCGGATGACGCAGCAGCGGCACGCCGAGCAGCAACAACGCCCATGGCGATGGCAGCTTACCGATGGACGCGGTGAGAAACACAATCGCGAAAAGGTCTTGCGTGATGAGCACGCCGATTGCTTCTTGGCCGTGGCGAGACTTCATCTCGGCCTTGCCTTCGAGGACCTTGACAGCAAACACAGTGCTCGAGAAGGACAGCGCGAAGGCGACGAGCATCGATGTCCAAAAGTCGAGTTCGGCGAAGAGACCGAGACCGGTGAACGTGAGTGCAAACACGACGAGGCCGAGCAGGACGGTGAACACCAGCATATGAATCGACGCCACGCCCCAGACCGCGGGCTCGGCGAGCCCGCGAAGATCGAGCTTCAGGCCGATCGAAAACAAGAGGAGATAGATGCCGACCTCGGCAAAGTACGTGAGTACCTGCGTCTCTTGCACGCCCATACCGGCAAGCACAAAGCCCGCGCACAAGAAGCCGACTAATGGCGGCAATCCGACCTGGCGAACAGCCAAGCCAATAAGGAACGCAATGAGAATCCAGATCGGTTCCATGTCGATTCTGCCGTGATCGAGCCGCGTGCTGCAGCGTTATCGGTCGTGCGGCTCGCGCACTCAATTGACGCGCGACACCTCCGCACTGATCAGCGTGATCGATCAGGTCGGCCAACGACTTGGGGTAAATCTGCACACCGACGCGCCTTTGCTGCATCAGCACGCATGCAACGCTGTCTGCTTGCTTCGCTTCACGAAGGCGCTAACTCGTACCCCCGCGGCACCCGCTGCGCCGGGACCGCCCCCTGGCGAGGGAGCGGCCCCGTCGCGAGCAAGGCGCGGACGTTG
>JBCCQU010000429.1:0-2015 GCA_039208875.1 Planctomycetota bacterium | reverse complement strand
CCTGCATGATCAACTGATGCTGGCTGCCGCGGAACGCGCGCTGGGTTGGCCAAGCGAATCGATGCCGACCAACGGGCTCGACTTTGATCGGCGTATGGAAGCTGCGCGGCAGCACATCATGCGTGTGGCGGACGAGGTCATGATCGAGGCGTCGGCGGTGATCTCGGCTCGTCACGAGGCAGATGCGGCGCTGTCTGGCAATCTTCCGGAACACTGGCAGCCGTCTGTCGCGGACATGCGCGCGCAGCTTGCAGCGTTAGTCGGCCCAACATTCCTACTCGATGCACCGAGGACTTGGATTCGGCATGTGCCGCGCTTCTGCCGGGGTATAGCTCGCCGAGTGGACAAGCTGACATCGGGCGGTGTTGCGGGCTTGCAACGCGATCACGCGCAGCTGCGCGTGCTATCGAAGTGCCGGCTCGAACTCGAGGCTGCGATGGCTCGCGATGTCTCTGCCGGCAGGCGCAGCGAAGGCTTGGCCCGTTGCCGATGGCTGCTGGAAGAGCTCCGCGTTTCGCTATTCGCTCAGGAACTCAAGACGAGTGTGCCGATCTCGCCGAAGCGCTTCGCGGATGCGATCCGTGAGGCAGAGCGGCAGCACGAGGCGGTGCTCGCTCCGCGTGAGCGATCGGATACAACCGCGGCTGCGGGTTGAGTGCAGCTAGGCAGGCGATTGCGAGAACAGTTGTTCGAGAATCAAGTCATGAACATCGCTGGCTGCTATCGGTTCGGTGCCGGTGCTGTGGCTTGAGATCCACACCGGCTCGCGTCCGGTCTGCGGCGTCGACCTGCCATGTGTGCCACGGACGAGCGACGCATCGAGCGGGATCACGTCCATTAGTGTCCGCATGCCGAGTTTCTTTCGCAGCAGCCGACTCGCGACGGCCAGCTTCGGCGTGTTGATCGCAGGGTCGATGAATAATTCGCACGGGTCGTAGCCGGGCTTTCGATGGATATCGACTGTACGCGCGAAGTCGGGAGCAATTGCATCATCGAGCCAGTGGTAATAGGTGAACCATCGGCCGGGCTCGGCAACGAGAATGAGATCACCGGCACGATCGTGCTCGATGCCGAGCTCGTGCTTCTGCGATGTGCCGAGAACTGTGTCGACGCCCGGTATGGATTCGCAGAGAGAAGCGACAGCTGCCACGTTCGCATGCTCGCGTACGTAAACGTGTGCGATCTGGTGGTCTGCAACAGCAAACACTCGCGACGCTCCCGGATCGAGCATGTCGCGGCCGAGTTCCTCGCGAGTTGAAACAAAGCCGGCCTTGCGGAGCGCACGGTTGATGTGGATCGGTGCGTCGTGTGCGCACGGCTCGATGCCGTACTCACTGACGAGGGACACGCGGGCGTCTCGGCGTTGATAGTGGTCGATGAGATCGCCGACGACGGCGTCGATTTCCCGGAGTGCGGCGATAGCTTCCGGCGAGTCTGCGCTGAATTTCTGGTGGCTGTAGTCGAGATGCGGCAAGTAGACGAGGCTGAGCGTTGCGTCGGTGCGTTTGGCGGACTCGGCGATCCATTGCGATGACTCGATGCCGGCCATCGGGCCCCAGAACTTGAACAGCGGGAACCGGCCGAGCGCATCTTGCAATTCGTTGCGGAGTCCGGGCGGCGTTGTGTAAACGTCGGGAATCTTTCGGCCATCGGCGGGGTACATCGGTCGCGGCGTGACAGCGATGTCTGCCGAGCTGTGCATGTTGTACCACCAGAACAGCTTGGCACAGGTGACCGATCGATCGCGCTGACGTGCGGCTTCCCAGACCTTGGGCGCGCGCACAAGATGGTTTGACTGTTTCCAGAATCGGATCTCGGCCGACTCGCGGTCGTACCAGCCGTTGCCGACGATGCCGTGCACGGACGGCTGCTGGCCGGTGAGCATCGCCGCTTGTGCGGAGCACGTCACGGCGGGGAACGCCGGCCTGATCGTGCGCATAGATCCGGCGTTTGCGAACGCGGTGATGCGGGGTGCGTGCTGACCGAGGCACTTGGGTGTGAGACCGACGACGAGG
>JBCCQU010000428.1:0-2024 GCA_039208875.1 Planctomycetota bacterium | reverse complement strand
CGCTATGCGTCCATTCCAGCAGCCAGAGACTAAACAAAACCTGGTTGTTCACCCCCCGAGCCTGCGCCCGGCCAAATGCAGTCATCAACTCGCTGAGCTTCGTGCCCGCTTCCACTTTCCACGCACGCTCAGACTCGGCCTTCGCCCGCTCGACCGCCGCCAGCGTCTGCTGTTCCACAACCGCACGCGATAAATAGTTCGCCTTGTGCGCCATCGCAAACCCCGCACCGGCTGCGGCCACAGACACTACGGCAAGCGTCGAAGCCACAGGCCGACGACGTGCACACAGCGCCGCCCGCTTCACCGGGCCAGGCCCGGCCCACTCAATAGGACGATGCTTCGTGAGGCGTCTCAAGTCCTGTGCGAGCATGTGCGCGCTGGCGTAGCGATGCCGAGGGTCTCTCGCGGTCGCGCGAGAGATGATCGCACACAAATCGCGCGGCACACCATTGGCCCGGAGCAACCGCTCGGTGCGATCAACACGCACACACCCTGCACCGACATGCGAACGGATCACGTCCGGTGCCGAGCGACCGGCAGCGGGCTCGCCCAAGAGCAACCACACAGCAATGCTCCCAAGTGCATACACGTCGCTCGCGGGAATCGGCAGAAACGCCTGTCCAGACAGCTGCTCCGGCGCGCAGAACGCGAGCGTGAACCCGCCCCGCCGATCACGCACAGCGTCACGACGCCCAGCAGATCCAAAGTCAACAATTACCGGCGTCTTCGCATCAAGAAGAATGATGTTCGCGGGCTTCAGATCTCCATGCACCAAACCGGCGGCATGGATCGCCGCGACGCCATCGGCCAGCTGGGCAAGCAAACGCGCAGCCGCCCGCCAGTGCACCCTGCCGCTCAGCGAAAGCGGCGCGCCTTCAAGCAGCTCCGTCACAACGTACGCGTAATCGTCCTCGTATCCCGCATCGAAGACCTTCCCGACATTCAAGTGCGAGACCCGGCGTGCCAGCCTCGCCTCGTCGAGCAGCCGCCGCGCCTCCGATGACTCATCGGCGGCTATGACCTTGATGGCAACGGGTGCGGGCTTAGCGTCCGTCCCGAGCACGCGATCTGTCGCCCGATACACCGCCCCACTCCGCCCACGCCCCAGCATCGCCCCCAGCAAGTACCGGCGTCCGCCGTCCTCCGCAAGCGGTCCGACAGTCCGCCCTTCATGCAGATGATGAGCCGCCGCGACGTCATAGCCGGCACGGCACACACCCACGATGTCGTTCAGACCGAGGCACGTATCGATCGCATCGCAGTACCCGGAGTACCGCCCCCGCAACTCTGCGATCATCGCTGAAGGAACCCCCAACCGAGGGTTGCAAACAGTCTCTTGCAACAGCCGATCAAGCTCGACTCGAGACACACTCTGCGCATCATGCTCGGCAGCAAAGCTCTCAAACCGACAAACAGCATCATGAGTCGTGACAACCGTGCTCTGTCCGTTTCGCATCATGCTCCGCCGCTATGAGGCCAACTTTCGACCGGTGCCGGTATCTTCACGATCATCCACAGCTCGCGCGGAGCCCGGTCCGATGGTTGCACGCGAACGCACCAGCCGGCTCCAACGCTGGCGGACAGTCGCCGGCTTCAGGCCGAGCACGTGCGCGACCGCCTTGTGGCTCAACCCCGACGCGCGGAGCCGGATGATCTGCTCATCTTGCTCCGAAAGCGGACGCACCGTGTCCCGGCGACCAAGCTCCGATCTGCTCGCCGAAAGCATCTCGGAACCGCCACGACGCGCCGAAGACCCCGCCAACCTATCACCCGAATTCAAATCCGGCGAAGCCTCATCCGTCAGGCGGAGTACGTCTGCGTGCTTCGAACGCCCATGCAAGCGGGCGTGATCCATCATCGTTTCGAGGTACAACTGCTGCAGCAACTCCGCCCCATCACGATCGATCGCGCCGCTTGCAAGCCGGCGGTCGATGCGCCGCACAAGCGACGCAAAGAAGTCACTCGAGTCGTTCGCACCATCCGACGTCGACTCGATCTGAGCGCGGAACCTCGCCTTAATCAGT
>JBCCQU010000427.1:0-2025 GCA_039208875.1 Planctomycetota bacterium | reverse complement strand
CGAGGAACTCTCGCATGTAGCGGTCGTACGCCTCGGCATCTTCGTCGCGGGAGAGATCGAGCCGAAGCTCGTTGATGACTTTGGTGCCCTGACCGATCCACTCGTCCCACGTCTGGCTGCTCACGTTGTGATAGATCCACGCACCGAGCGGGCCGCGGAAGGGTGCAGCTGCGAGCTGCGTGCCGGGCCGGCTGGTCTTGCGATCGATGAACGAGCCCTCGGGGATGTCGGGCGCTTTGCTCTCGTCGACCTCGGGCAGCGCGATGCCGAGCTTCTCCATCAGCTCGGCGATTGCGTTCTTCGGCATGAGGTCGCCGCGCTCGGCTGCGACCGTGTAGCCCTCTGCCAGCACCTCGCCGGCTTTGGCTTCATCCCCCGCTGCGAGATGGCACTCGCCCGCGAGCTGATACGCCTTCGACATCGTCGGATTCAGCTCGACGCAGCGGTCGTAGCACTTGGCAGCGTCGGCGTAGCGCATCGCCTGCTTGTATGCGCCACCGAGCGAGAAGTGGGCCATGTCGTTGGTCGGATCGTCGTTGGCCATCTTCTCGAACTGCGCGATGCGGGTCTCGATATCCATAGCAACTCCCATGCTCCGGCGCTGTCGCCGGCACGAAACACACTAGGCCCGCAGGTCGCTCGTCAGTTGCGAGCCGGTCAGCGCTTTGTGCACCGGGCAGCGTGCTGCGATGTCGTAGATGCGCTGCTGCTGATCGCTGTCTACATCGCCGACGATCGTGATGTCGGCATGGAAGCGGTCGCGCGGCTTGCTGCTGTCTCCATCGCTGGCCGCCTGACTGTGCTGCACCACGACATCGATGCGCTCGACCGGCCAGCCCTTGCGCTTGGCGTACATCGCGCATGTCATGGCTTTGCACGATGCAAGCGACGCAGCCAGCAAGGCCATGGGCGAAGCAGCCGTGTCGTCGCCGCCGTGCTCGGCTGGTGCGTCGGAGACGAACGAATGGCCGCCGACTTCGATGCCGGTCTTGAACGATACGTTGCCGATCGTCGCGGTGGCTTTGTAGCCCTCGGTTGTGTTGCTCACGGTGTGTTCTCCTGCAGCTTTGGAGCTGCCAGCTTCGCTGCGAATCGCTCAGCGATCAGCCCGAGGTGCGGGCTCGCGACCTCGGTGAGATATCGCATGAAGTCGATGGCTGCGGTGTCGTTGGCTGAATCGCTCACGAGACGCACCGCAGCGAATGGCACCGCGAGCTCGTGGCAGGCCTGCGCTGCAGCTGCGGTTTCCATATCGACGACGAGCGCCCCCGGCAGCAACTCCAGAATCTCGCGTTGCGTGTCGCGGCTTTCGATGAACTGATCACCGCTGACGACGAGGCCGCGCGCGATGTTGGCTTGGTCCGGCTCGATTTTCAACGACGCGAGCACGGCGCCGTCGACACGCTGCCGGAGCTGTCGCGCGGCTTCCGTCGCGGCGGTGTCGAGCAAGTCCGTGAGATGCCGATCGACGCCGAAGCGTGTGATGCCGGTGAGCGGCACCTCGCACGGCGGGAACAGCGGCGACGCATCGACATCGTGCTGCGCGCACGCCTCGGCGATAGCTGCATCGCCGACACACATCACCGGATCGAGCCCGCCGGCGACGCCGACGAACACCACCGCATCACAGCGGTGCTCCAGCGCGAGCCGGGTCGCCCCGATCGCAGCCGAGGCCTTGCCGACGCGCCCCGACATCACGACCGTCTCGAGCCCTTCGAGCAGGCCCGCGTGCACGGTGTGCGGATGCACCGCGTCGACCGTGCGCACGTAAGTGAGCCGCGAGACTACTCCGGCAGCCTCTTCGGGCAGCGCTGTCAGCACGCCGAGCCGCTTCGGCTGCGATAGAAGCTCGGCCTGCTCGGTCAATCCGTCACCTCGACGCCGCGCCAGAACGCGATCTTGTCTTTGATCGACGCTGCCTTGGGCTTCGGGTCCGGATAAGTCCAGGCCGCGTCGGCGTTCACCTTGCCGTCGACGATGACGTCGTGATAGTGAGCCTCGCCCTTCCACGGGCACGATGTGCGG
>JBCCQU010000426.1:0-2064 GCA_039208875.1 Planctomycetota bacterium | reverse complement strand
GCGTCTTGAGCCGCAGCGAAACTGGGCAGTGAACGATCCGGAGAATCTTGCGAAGACGCTTCCGGTGTTGGAGAAGATCGCTGCTGACTTTAACGCGAAGGCAACCGGTGGCAGGCGCGTGTCATTCGCTGATGTCGTCGTGCTGGCGGGTTGCGCTGCTGTCGAAGAAGCTGCGAAGCGGGCCGGGGAAGATATCGAGGTGCCGTTCACGCCGGGCAGGACTGATGCAACGCAGGAACAGACCTATGTTGAATCTTTCGCGGTGTTGGAACTGGCAGCCGATGGCTTCAGGAACTACATCGACCCGAAGTTCACACGCCCGGCTGAAGAGTTGCTGATCGATCGTGCTGATCTCCTGACGCTCACCGCACCTGAGATGACCGTGCTCATCGGCGGCTTGCGTGTGCTGCAAGCCAACACCGGGCATGCAAAGCTCGGCGTGTTTACCGATCGTCCCGGAACACTCACCAACGACTTCTTCACAAACCTGCTTGATATGAGCACGGAGTGGAAGGTGTCGCCGCGGTGCGAGCACTTCTACGAGGGTGTCGACCGCGTGACCGGCGAGATGCGATGGATGGGAACTTCGGTGGATCTTGTCTTCGGCTCCAACTCGCAGCTGCGTGCATTGAGCGAGGTGTACGCGTGCGAAGACAGCCAGGAGAAGTTCGTGCGAGACTTCGTCGCGGCGTGGGTCAAGATCATGAATCTTGATCGGTTCGATGTGTAGTGTGGACAAGCGGGGCGGCTGTTGATGGTTTAGTTGCCGTCGCTCTCGCCCCATTCGAAGCCGAGTGAGGCGACGGATGTGATGAAGTCGTTGACAGTCCTGGATGAGGACTGCCGGCTTCGTAGTTAGTTCGCGAGGTGCTGAGCGGACGCAATGTCGTCGTTCCCTCGGCTATCAAACGTGTGGAAGACGAGCGTGTGGATGCCGGCCCATGCTGCGGCGACAATCTGAAGAGCGGGTGTGAGGACGCGATTGCCGCCGAACGCGCCGCAGCCCCAGAATCCGGTCATGATGCGCAGCGATCCCCCCGTCGTCGCACGCGCAGCCGAGAAGCCCGTCACAAGTGTTGCCAGGATGTACTCGATCTCGTCGCCCGTGTAAGTGCCGACTCCGCACTCGGGTGCAGCTATCGCAAGGATGTTGCTGAGCGTCGGCGGCGAGATGCAGTGTGTGCGTCGCTCGATGACATCGCGGTGAGCTGCTGCAAACCTGTTGCCATAGAGACCGTGCGGTGCATCTTTGTTGGGCTCGATATCAACGCGGCATTGGCGAGGTACTCCAGTGACGGTGCACGGTGTCGGCAAGCCCGCGTCGACGGTGCGAGGTTCGCTCCCACCGATGAGCAGTCGTTCTCGCAGTGAGCCGAGCGATGGATGCTCAGCGACTTGTATCTCGTCTTGAGCGAAGAGCTCGGTCTTGTAGTAAGCGAACAGGCGCGGGTCGGCGAAGTTGAGATGCCATGTGTCGGGGGCGCCTTCATACCGGAAGCTGCCATCGACGACTTCGATGTGTGGCAGTGCCGATCGGTGGTACGCAGCCTGCCAACCTTCAGACGACCACCGCGCATATTCGAATGTGTGCGACGGCTCTATGTTGGATCGCTCGGCGATGTCAAAGACTGCGAATTTGTTCGCGTCAGCATCGCTCAGTGGATAACACGAAAGTAGATCCGATACGTTAAAATCACGGGTCGCGAGCTTTCCTGGCGTCCATTGTTGACTTGTCATTGGTTTGGTACTCGAGCTGATGTATTGGCGGATGCGGCGAGCATGATCTCGACGTGCTCATGATGATGGATTGGTGTAGCGGAACGCAACTCGATGTTGCATGATCGACAGAATCAGCTGCGGCCGAGCCTGTGGCTCACGGGATTGCTGTCGCATCGACGCGGTAATCGTGCGTCAATGGTCTATAGTTTGCACAACGCGGGTGTAGTTCAGTGGTAGAACGTCAGCTTCCCAAGCTGAATGTCGCCGGTTCGACTCCGGTCACCCGCTTTCTTCGTAAATACGGCTGAGTCCGCACCCATCAAACAGATGGGCGGGAACCCGCCG
>JBCCQU010000425.1:0-2065 GCA_039208875.1 Planctomycetota bacterium | reverse complement strand
GCCGAGCGGCGACGGTCGCCGGGTGCATGTAACACCCATCACCGTGCGATTTCAACGAGGATGGGCCGGTGGTCGCCGCCCAGGTGCGGTCCAACCTCGATCCGTGTGTCGGTGTTTGAAAACGCATGATCGATCGGAACGCGAAGTCCAAAGGGCATGACGCTCGGCCAGGTACCGGATCCGCTACCGCAGGATGGGCGAAGCCCGGCTTCGCGCAGCGGCTCCACCGCTGCCGACCACGGAGCAGCGTTGAAGTCGCCGACCACCACCACGGGCTCGGGGTGACCCGGAAACTGCCGCGACCAATCGGCGAGCGTCTGACTCATGGCCCGTTGTTCCTCGAATCCGCGGGCACTGCCCGGACGTGCGAGATGAGCTTGCATGATCGTGATGTGTGCGATTTCGATCACGGCCATGTCGCGCGTGGTGCCTGGCACGGTGAACGACTCGATACGTGCATCGAGATCCTCGCCAGGCCGGCACAGGACGATCAGTCCGCGCGTGTCGTCGGTGGGTCGCTGGAGCGCGAATGCCCATCCCTTCGGTGCCGATGTTGCCAGTGCGTCGCCCGGTCGGACTTCCAGCAACATGACCGCTGGAACGCCGTCATCCAGCGACTCGATCCAAGCCTGTACTTGCGTCGGGTCGCTACCACCAACGTTGATGTGGGCAACCAGGAAACTGCCGCTATGCAATTCCAACCCCGGCAGCAGCGTCGGGATCACAGGAAGAAAGGAGAGACTCGCAACCACGAAGAATCCAACTGCAACCACTCGTCGTTTGATAAGCATTGCCACGAGACAGACGGCGACACCGACGAGCGCAAACTGCACGCGAAAGTGGTTGAGCATGTCCAACCACCACGCGTGCTTGCCGAAGTACGACGCGACCGCGGTGACCGCACCGATTGAAAGCAGCCCCGACATCACCCAAGTTTTGCATGGCTTTGGCCACTTCACGCCGGCTCCAAGCGGACGACGCGGAAGGTGCCTTCGTAGCCGAAGATTCGACCGAACAGCGGGTGCTTGATCAGCAGGTCGATCTTCACTTCGGCTGGGTTCTCGGCGGAAGCGACTTGGCTGAAGACGACGGTGCCGAAGAAGAACTTCCAGATCGGTTTGGGCAGCCACCACTCGCGACCGAAGAGCCGCAGCGCGATCGAGTGGGTGTCCAGCGTGAACCTGTCCGGCTCGTGGAACTGCCCATCCCAAACCATGTACAACCGATCGCCGGGGCCGACGAGGTCGACCACTTTGTCGAGCTTGTTGTCGTAAATGATTGTGGTGCGAAATCGGATCGGTGGATCAAACTCGAGCGTGCGATCCCACACGTGATAGAGGCCGTCGCGTTCGTTGTGGCCGGGCGTGACGACCAGCGTGGTAGGCACGTCCTGCGCCTGGAAAGGCACGAGGATGCCGAGCTTTCCGAGCAACCAGAACAACGGCGTCAGAAGGCGCGGCCGATGCCAGATGCGGTGCATGACGCCATCGAGCCGCATGCCATACGGCAGGTGCTTGCCATGAAGAAACTGCTCCGCGAATGCGAACGGGACCGAAGCCGCCCCGGCGAACACATGCTCGAGCGGTGAGTGCTGCAACGGTGGTCGATCGCCCCCGGACACTTGCATGCGTGCGAGCTTAGCGGACAGCGCTGCGACTTGCAGCCGTGGTGCGTCTCGGACAAAGCGCGCATTTGATTCGCGTCCGTCGCTGCGCCACGATGCAGGCATGCCCCGGCCGGCGATCTTGTTTGACCGCGACAACACGCTCATTCGCAACAGCGGCTACCTGCGCAACCATCGCGAGGTGGTGCTGATGCCCGGTGCCGCGGATGCGGTCGGCGATGTCCGTCGGCTCGGGTTCGCGACGATCACGGTGAGCAATCAGTCCGGTGTCGCGCGGGCAATGATGAGCGAGGCGGACGTCCGAGCGGTCAACGCCCGGATGGACGAACTGCTGCTCGACACCAATCGCGAGGCGATCTTCGACGAGCACTACTTCTGCCCGTACCACCCGGATCCGGCCGGGGCATCGGTGCGTCGGTACTGCGTGGATAGTGATCTGCG
>JBCCQU010000424.1:0-2093 GCA_039208875.1 Planctomycetota bacterium | reverse complement strand
GGCAAGCGCTACGCCCGCATGGACGAGGCCGGCTGCCCGTTCTGCTTCACCGTCGATAGCGATACCGCGACCGATCAGGCTGTCACGGTGCGCGATCGCGACACCGCGGGCCAGGAGCGTGTCGCGCTCGACAAGGTCAGCGATTATCTGGCTGAGAAACTGGGGCTCTAGCGTGACGCAACACGACAGCAGCAAGCCACGTATCCTGACCGGCGACACGCCCACCGGCCGCCTGCACCTGGGCCACTGGGTGGGCAGCCTTGAGAATCGCGTCAAGCTGCAAGACGACTACGACTGCTACTTCCTCATCGCCAACATGCACGCGTACACCACGCGGGCCGAGCAAGCCGCGGACATCCGCGAGAGCACGATCGAGATCGTCAAAGACTGGATCGCGGTCGGCATGGACCCGGAGCGCGCGACGTTTGTGCTGCAGACCGAGGTGCCCGCGATCGCCGAGCTGAGCTGGTTTTTCGCGATGCTGTTGCCGTTCAACCGCGTGATGCGCAACCCGACGCTGAAGACCGAGATCGACTCGAAAGGCCTCGGCGATCAATACAGCTTCGGCTTTCCGATGTACGCCGTGGGCCAGTGCGCCGACATCCTCACGTTCCGGGCCGAGCTTGTGCCGGTCGGCGAAGACCAGATCGCGCACATCGAGATGTGCCGCGAAGCCGCCCGCCGATTCGATCAGGTCTACTGCAACGTCGATCCGCACGCGGACGACGACGACTACGCCAAGCTTGGCGGTGTGTTCCCGGTGCCCAAGGCCCTCATCGGCCGCGTTGGCCGACTCGTCGGCACCGATGGCTCGCAGAAAATGTCCAAGAGCCTCGGCAACGCGATCTTCCTCTCCGACACCGCCAAGCAAGTCAAGAAGAAGATCAACAGCATGTATCCGGGCCAGACGCGGCAGCCCGACGAGCCGGGCGACCCCAACATCAACCCCGTCTTCGACTACATGGACATCTTCGTCAAAGACGAACAGCTCATCGCCGACACCAAGGCCCGCTACCGCAAGGGCGACAACCTCGGCGATGGCCACGTCAAAGCCCACGTCATCGAGGCCGTCAATGAGATGCTGGAGCCGATGCGCGAGCGGCGGGCAGCCTACGAGGGCAAAGACGGCGACGACCTTGTCATCGACATCATCAAGGCCGGCGCCGTGCGCGCGAATGAGGTGGCCGAGGAAACACTCGCAATGGCGAAGGACGCCATGAAGCTCAGCTTCGGCGACCGTCGCAGCATGCTGGGTCTCTAGCCGACGAGTCTTCCGACCCACTTCGGCAGATAGATCTCTTCGCCGATGTCGATGCGATACGGCGTCAACATCACGCCGCCGCTGCGCCGCTGCAGCGCTCCTCGCGGCAGGCTCACGGCCCGCCCGCCAAACAGCCGCGCGAGCTTGTTCGGCTCGAGATGCACAAACTCGGCGTCGACCGAGATCGTGAAGCTCCAGCCGAGGTTGGCCAGCCCGTACGAAATGCCCTGGCGTCGCCGCGATTCCGCATCGTGCGCCGGCTCGGTCGGCGGATACTTCGCAGCCAGCTTCGCGAACGGCTCACGAACGCCGTACTTGACGACTGCGAACACCACGACCGCGTCGACCGCGAGAAACACGCATACCAAGCCCGTGATCTGTAGTGGTGTCATCCTGCAGCCCTCGCTGCATCGTTGGGAAGCAGCATCACGACATTTCAAGCTCAGCCTGATACCGCTTCATCACGTTGCTACGCGTGATGAGAGCCGAAGGCTTCTCGCGATCGTGCGTCGCCCGCAGCACAAGGGTCGCAGTGTCCGATTCCGCGAACTTATCCATCACCGCATCAAGCGTTTCGTTCGGCTCGATCGTCGGCAGATCTGTGCGCAATAGCTCGGCCACCAGCAACAGCGGGATCGCCTCGCGATCGATCAGCGCCGCCCGCACGTCCGATCCGGTCACCATGCCGATGTACTTGCCGTCCTGATCGACAACGGGGAAGTCCGGCACGTGATGCGTCGCGTGCAACGAAATGAGCTTCGATACCGGGTCGGCCGGAAACACCGGCTCGGGCAGCTTCGTCCGCTCCACGCTCTGGATGTGAATCCGCCGC
>JBCCQU010000423.1:0-2113 GCA_039208875.1 Planctomycetota bacterium | reverse complement strand
GGAAACTTTGCTTGATAGCCGGCCCGAGCCATGGCTCAACGAGCGATTCGAGACGATCTACATCAGGCTGTGAAAGCTGCGGATGCGTCGGCGTTGTGAGGTCTTCGCATGCTGCGGCATCGACGCGTACGCCGTGATGACGAACGATTTCCCAGACGGTCGGCACCCGCGCCTCGGCTGGCGAGGTAGGCCGATTGGCGCGCAGTTGTGCATCGAATGTGACGTCGTCGAGCACGAGATGCTGCCGGGGAGGCAGGCCGGTCGCGAGTGTTGCGACAGCCGGCGCGAGGAGCCCCGGCGGCGCGCAACGCATCGGAAGGCACGCTGCTTCGCTCCCGACGTGTTGCGCGAGTTGTGTGTGGTCGACGCAGTCGTGCAGCCTTGGCAGGATGACCAGCACGCTGTGTTTCGCGAGTGAATTGATTGGCGATGACGGAACGGCCATAGAGGGTCAGCGTACGAAAGCACGCTGCGCCCGTGGGGGCACAGCGTGCTGAAATGCGAGTTCAACCTGTGTTGTCGTGTGGGTTTGTCGTTAGCCGACGCGGCGACGGCCGGCGAGTGCGAGGCCACCGAGCGCGAGCGTCGCGGCTCCGGCGGGTGCGGGGATTGCGCCGGCAGCGATCGGGCCGCCGCTGAGCTCGTATGCGTGGCCTGAGACGAAGCCGTTGATGCTGTTGCCGTCCTCGGACAACAAGACGATTCCGATCCAGCCGAACACGGTGTTTCCATCGAGGACTGTCCGCACGCCAATGAAGCGTTCGACGCCATCGACCGGGAAGGAACCGCTGCCGTCGGCCTTCCAGATATCACTGTCGGCGGCGCCGCCGTTGTTGTTTGAGGCGAATCGGAAGTTTGCGGTGCCATCGATGATGTCGCCGGCGAGCAGCGGGGTGGGGTTGAGATCGCCCGGGCTCGATGTGATGATCTCATCCTCATCGTTGTTGCCCTGCGAGCTTCCTGCGTCGCCATCGATGTACAGCTTGGCTGCGCCGTTGATCTGCCGACGAATGTTCATGTCGGTGCTTGTGTCTTGATTGAAGTCAATCCCGAGCACAATCGAGCCCATGGCATTCGCGCCCGAAAGATCGCCCGACACCGGACCAAGTTCGGTGTACACAATCTGACCCGATGCAGCGGTCGCAAACGGTGCGGCTGCGATTGCACCAATCGTGGTAATGGGTGTCTTGCTCATGCCTCTTCTCCTTGATGCAGTGTGCACCATTGGTTGGTCGCAGAATGCGACCGATACGTCTTGTCTTGCCAGGAAGCAATGGCCGTCGTTGTGGAAGACGGCCGACTCACAGCGGACGAATGTGCTGTTGAGCGCACGCAACGTCTGTTACGACGCCGCGTGTTGATGTGCGCGATGCGGGAGGGACTCAGCCGACGCGGCGACGGCCGGCGAACGCGAGGCCACCGAGCGCGAGCGTCGCGGCACCAGCGGGTGCGGGGATGGCACCGGCGACGATCGGGCCGCCGCTGGCCTCGTAAGCGTGGCCGGAGACGTAGCCGGTGACGAAACCACCGGTGCCGGTTTGCTCGCTCGTGAGCACGATGCCGATCCAGCCGAAGACGGTGTTGCCATCGAGGACCGTGCGGACGCCGATGAAACGCTCGACGCTGTCCACGGGAAAGAGGCCGGTGCCGGTGGAGCGCCAGATATCGCTCTCGCCGGCGCTGCCGAGGTCATTCGATGCAAAGCGGAAGTTGGCACTGCCATCGATGAGATCGCCGGCCTCGAGTGCAACCGGGTTCAACCCGTCGACGCTCGTCGGCTCCGCGATGATCTCATCCTCGCTGTTTGCACCTTGACCATTAGCGCTGTCGCCATCGATGTACAGCTTAACTTGGCCCGAGGAGATGTTCCGACGGATCCGCATGTCGTCGGAGTTATCGTTGTTGAAGTCGAGCCCGAGCGTTGTCGAGCTGCTCATCGGACCGCCGATCGAAATGTTGCCGGTAATCGGGCCGAGTTCCGTGTACACAATCTGGCCCGAAGCACCCGCTGCGATGGGAGCGACTGCAATTGCACCAATGGTGGTCACGTTGATCTTCGTCATATCTCTTCTCCTAATTGTGCCGTTGGCACCTGATGTCAGCTATGTCAAAT
>JBCCQU010000422.1:0-2121 GCA_039208875.1 Planctomycetota bacterium | reverse complement strand
GTGCTCGTGACCGGCGGCACCAGCGGCATCGGTCGCGACATCGTCGTCGCGTTTGTACGCGAGGGTGCAAATGTTGTGTTCACAGGCCGGCGAGAGGCTGAGGGCAAGGCCACGGCCGACGCCGCGAGCGGGCCGGGGCGTGCGGTGTTTCAGCGGGGCGACGTGCTGAACGAGGCTGACATCGAGGCGGCGGTGGCTCGCGTCGGCAGCGAGTTCGGCAAGCTCGATGTCGCGGTCAATAACGCGGGCGTCGAGACCGTTGGCATGCTGACGGATCTCAAGGCTGAGGACATCGACCGCGTGCTGGGCATCAACGTGCGCGGCGTGCTGCTCTCGATGAAGCACGAAATCCCGGCGATGGGCGGGCCGGAAAGCGGCAGCGGCAGCATCATCAACATGGCATCAATCGCGGGCCACATCGGCATGCCCGGCGCGAGCGTGTACATGGCGTCGAAGCACGCGGTGCTCGGTATCACCAAGTCGGCCGGGCTCGAGCTCGCAAAGTCGGGCATCCGCGTGAACGCGGTGTCGCCCGGCGGCATCCGCACCGAGATGCTCGATCGCTTCACGGGCGGCTCGTCGGAGGGGCTGGACCAGATGGCTGGCATGCACCCGATGGGCCGCGTGGGCGAGGTGCGGGAGATCACCGATCCGGTGCTCTTCCTGGCTTCGGACGAGTCGAGCTTTATCACCGGCACCGACATCGTGGCCGACGGCGGCTTCCTCGCACAATAAACGATGTGAGTCCTTACTCAGGCTTCAGCCGGTGCGGCTTTAGGCTCGTGCCTTTTGGCGGCGCTGGTCGTCCACTTGAAAAACCGGCGCCAGAACACGCCCTGTGCAGTGTTCCAGATGCCGACGAAGTTGTGGCGGACGAGGCACTCGACCTCGACCGTCAGCGGCGTGACGTTGGCGTCGGCGGCACCGGTCGGCTCGGGTGTGCGGAAGCGGAGCACGAGCGGCCGCACGAGTCGATGGCTCATGATGAACGAGCCATAGAAGTAACGGAGCTCGCGGGTCGAGCCGTGCTGCACGTCGGTGAGGATGCCGGCGCAGTTCAGCAGCGGGCCGTGGTGGGTGTTGAGCACACCCTTCTCGAAGCCGGTCGCGACATGGCCGGAGCGATCGTCGCGCGTGTCGAGAAACTCAACGCGGTACGGCCAGATTTGGCCTTCGACGAACGTGGCCGGATCGTTGAGCCAAGCCCACACCGCGGCGTGACTCGCCGGGATGTCGATGGTGCTGGCGTAGGTGTGGCTTACAAAGCCGGCGGGCGCACCGTACGGCACGCCGTGCGACGGCACAAAGCCGGTCGGCCCGTCGGCAGTTCGTTCAGACACGGCAGCGGCCGGTGTCGCAGTTCAGTGGCTTGCGTTTCGGCTCGCCAAAGAGCGGAGCAACCAGGTTGCTCATGCGGATGCGGTTGCGTGCGAACCAGCGGTACGCAGCGTTTGCAAAGCCCCGGAAGGGCGGCCAAGCGGTCCAGCCAATCAGCCAGCCGAGCTTGATCTCGCGGTAGGCCCGGCGGAAGACCTCCACGCCGGTGATAACGGTGCCATCGGGAAGCACGCCGTGAATCTCTGCCATGACCTCGTCCTGTGTCCGGCCGTACTTGCCAGCGTCGAACTCAGGATCGGCGATGTCCTCGAACGCAAGCCGACCCGAGCCGTTCAGCTTGGCGTCGCGCTTCTTGAGCCACTCGCCCTCGCGCTTGCAAAGCGTGCACTCGCCATCGAGGAGAATCTTGATCGCGAAGTCGGCTTCGGTCCGCGTCGCGTCATTCGCGGTGCCGGCTGCAGCGGCGGGTGTGTTGGTTGCGTTGGTCGTTGCCGTCGTCATGGTCAGTGGCCTGCGTAGCGTGCTCCATTCGTGCGTAGTTGGTTTCGTCAGGCGGCGGCAGCGGATGCAGTCGGTTTCGCTCGTACGATGCGACTCACCCCAGATGTTGGAGGTACTCAATGCCCCAAGCGGTATGGAATGGCGTCACCATCGCGACGTCGGACGACACGACCGTGGTCGAGAGCAACCACTACTTTCCATTGGATAGCGTGCGCGAGGGCGTGCTGCAGCCGAGCAAGACCCGCACATCGTGCCCCTGGAAGGGCGAGGCCTACTACCACG
>JBCCQU010000421.1:0-2121 GCA_039208875.1 Planctomycetota bacterium | reverse complement strand
GACGGGGCCGGCGGGGCTGACCTGATCCATCAGTTCGGCGCGTCCGGCGTAGGCCGCAGCGGGCATGCCGCCACCGATGACTTTGCCGAGGCAGGTGATGTCGGGCACGATGTTGCAGGTTCGCTGGTAGCCGCCCCACGCGACGCGGAAGCCGGTCATGACCTCGTCGAACATGAGCAGCGTGCCGTGCTCGGTACACATCTCGCGGAGTGATTCGAGGAAGCCGGGCACGGGCGGCACGAGGCCCATGTTGCCAGCGACGGGCTCGACGAGCACGGCTGCGATTTTGCCGGGATGCTTCTCGAGGACGCTGCGCACAGCGTCTGCGTCGTTGTAACGGCAGGTGATGGTGGCGGCAGCGAGCGCATCGGGCACGCCGGGCGAGTTGGGCACGCCTTGTGTCGCGGCTCCGGATCCGGCCTCGACGAGCATGGCATCGGCATGGCCGTGGTAATTGCCGGCGAACTTGATGATGAGCTCACGACCCGTCGCTGCGCGCACGAGCCGGATGGCGCTCATGCATGCTTCGGTGCCGCTGCTGACGAAGCGGATGCGATCGTGCCCCGGCAGCGCGGACAGGATAAGTTCGGCGAGTTGCGACTCGGCCTCGGACGGTGCACCGAAGCTGAGGCCGCGTGCGGCTGCGGCGCTGACGGCATCGAGCACCGCGGGGTGCGCATGGCCGACGATCGCCGGCCCCCACGAGCAGACGTAGTCGATGTAGCGGTTGCCATCGATGTCGTAGACGAATTGGCCCTGCGTGCGATCGACGGTAATGGGCGTGCCACCGACCGACCCGAAGGCACGCACGGGGCTGTTGACGCCGCCGACGAGCGAACGCCGGGCGCGGGCATGCGCAGCTTGCGAATGTTCACGGATCATCGCTCAGCACTCTCGCACAACAGAGCGGAACAGATGCAGCACAGCGTCGTTTGCGGGGTTGCTCGTCTCACGCGAGACGGTAGCTCCAGGCAACGCCGACGGCTGGCTGCGGCGTCAGGCTTTGCGGGAAGTCACAACTGCTGCGATGTTCGCAAGCAGCCATGCCGATGCCGCGGACAACTGCATGTAGTCGCCGGTGGTCGAAAGGCCGTACGCGAAGACGCAGACGATCCAGCAGATGCTGGCTGCGGTCTGGCCGAGCCATTCGATTCGGAGTACTTTGGCGAGCCACGGCCGATGGACCGGGGCGGTCTCGGCTTGGGCGGCGTTCGTCGTCAACTAGCGCACTCCTCGCCGCAGCACGACAGATCATCGAGATACATGCCCCAGCTCCGGTAGACCTCGAGCTGCGGGGCTGGCAGGCCGAGTGATGTCGCGATCGCCTTGGCGACGACTGCGAATCGCTGGCGGTACTTGTAGATGAAGCAGAAGACATGATCGTCGTGGCGGACAGCGGGCCCGCACAGGAACATGCCGGGGACGATGGTCGACTCGTCGTTCTCGTTGAGCAGCGGAAAGCCGTCGGGGCGTGGCTCGAACAGGTTCATCACGAGGCTGTGGCTGCCGATGAAGCCACCGGCGTACAGCGGCGGTGACTTCGTCTGGAACTTCGACTTGTTGTGTGCTGTGATCGCAAAGCCCGAGTCCGTGCGCGCAACCGAGACGACTTCGGTGTCGGGGAAGAGGTCGACGTTGCGTTCGAAGTGCGGGTCGCGCATGCGATCGAGCGAATACGGCGACAGCGCAACGCTGGGGTCGGATGTCTGGGCCTTCCACGGACAGCCGGAGTCGAACAGCTTGACCCGCTTGCCGCGGCGTGCGAGGTGGAACGCAGCATCGATGCCGCTCTCGTAGCCGCCGATGACAGCGAAGCCTTCGCCTTAGAGATCCTCGAAGCTGCGGACGGAAGCTGTGAGTTGGCAGAGATCGCTGCCGACGAAGCCGTTCGCACGGGGGTACTGAAATTCACCGCCGGCCCACACAACGTGCTTGGCTCGGATCGGTTCGCTGTCGGTCTCGATGACGAACTCGCCATCGGCGTTGGTGATCCGCTTGACGTCGACGCCTGTGCGCACGGGCAGCTCGGTGAGCGTGGCGATCTCTTGCAGGTGCTGCGCGAAGTCCGAGCCGGTGGGGTGTTCAGTGGAAAGGCCGAAGGCGGGCGAGACGCCGAGCGCG
>JBCCQU010000420.1:0-2141 GCA_039208875.1 Planctomycetota bacterium | reverse complement strand
CGGTCGGCTTCACGCGGACGCCGGATCGCGACTCGTGCACCAACCTGCGTGACGCTGCGGAGCGATTGGTTGTGCCCCAGGTTGAACATCGCGGACACCGCTACTCGTCGTAGAGATCGGCGTACGGATCGTCAGCCCGCTGCGATTCAATCGCCTGCCAATTCTCGAGCGCTGGCCAGAACGCAGCAGCCACGACGAGCGACACCACGATGACTCGCGCGCCGCAGCGGACCCAACTCGGCGCACGCCGCAGCTCGCGAGCGTTGCCCACATAGATCGCCGCCGGCGAGATGAAGATCAGCACCGCCGCGATGATCGGCAGTTCATCCCACACCGCAGCGGTCGACAGCATGTACGCAAGAAGCGCGAGCACCACGCCCCACGAGGCCGCCTCGATGCGTTGCTTCTCGATGAGGAGTGCAAAGGCTGTCGCGGTGCCGACGATGGCCCCGAGCGTTGCGACATGCCGCGAGACCGGCTCGGTGTATGCAAGCACCAGCAGCACCGGGTAGCTGAGCATGAACGCGGGCAGTGCGGAGATCACGACGGATCCGCTCCGCGCGATGCGCTCCGTCGTGGCAAGCGCGTGCGCGACGATGCCGCCAGCGATTGCTATCGCGATTGCGATGGCCACGTAGACCGGCAGCGAGACTTGCTCATTGCTGACCAATCGCACCGTGGCAGCTACGAAGCCGTACGCCGAAGCCGCGCCGATCAAGGCATACCGCCCGAGTCCTGGCACGAATCGCAACGACGCCAACGCCAGTGGCAACGCGATGCCGATCGCGACGAACAAGCCGCGGTCGGCCCCGTTGGGCGGCCACGGAAACCACGAGATCGGCCAGCCGCGGACGCCGTACTCCGCCGGCACAAACGCCGCTGCGAAGCTCAGCGCCGGCAGCACCGCGAGCCACGCGGGCGCTGAGCCGTCCGGCTTCGCGAGCACACGCGCGAGCAGCGCCCGCACGCCGAGGCCGAGCAGCACGATCGCGATCGGCAGCACAAGCGCGAACAGCGCCATGCGTGGCCAGTCCGGCGGTGGGGAGGTCCAGTCCATGAAAGCTCCGATGCGGCAAGAAAGCTCCAGCCCGATGCAAACCGAGCCGGAGCATGTGGGTTGTGTCGAACTTCGCGGGTAGTCAGCTCAGCCCTGCTTGATGCCTTCGACAAAGACGGTGACGTTGACCGTGTTGCCGAGGCCGCCGCCCTCACCGCCGTCGGGCGCGAGGCTGGTGGTCATGCCGAAGTCGGCCCGCTTGAAGCTGAATTCCGCTGTGAAGCCTGAGACATCCTTGCCGCGGAAGTTGTTGGTGCCGAACAGCGTGAGGTCGGCGACGATCGGCCTGGTGACGCCGCTCATCGTGAGATCGCCGTGCAGCTCGAAGCCGTCGCCCGCAGCCTTCACCGAGCTCGACGTGAACGAAGCCGTCGGGAATTGCTTGGTGTTGAAGTAGCCCGAGCCGCGGAGGTGGCCGTCGCGCGAGTTGTTGCCGGTGTCGATCGATTCGGTGCTGATCTCGAAGTTGAAGGTCGACGCGGTTGGGTTGGCTTCGTCGTAAGTGAACGTGCCGTCGATCTCGTTGAATCGGCCGTGGAAGTTGGTCACGCCCGCGTGGCGGATCCAGAACACAACGCCCGAATGCACCTTGTCGGTGTCGTACGTCGCAGCTTCCGAGATGGCTGCGGTCGCCGAGGCACCGACAGCTCCGGCCACCGCCGATTCACGCGGCCCGGCAGCGACCAACACGCCCGCCGAGGCGATGACGACAGCCGGGGTGACAATGGCAGCGATGAGTTTGTTCTTTAGCATCTCGTGACTCCGTGAGAGGCTCGCCGGCTCGGACGGCCGACATGTGACTCCGCCAGCCCACGCGGACTGTGCTCGAGCAAATTTCCCCGGAATACAACGAAACGCCGTGGCAACATCGATATTCCTGTTGCCACGAATAAATTGTCTTCGGCCGTCAACTCACGTCGTGACGCTCACGACGACCCGCCTTCGGCCACCCGCACGGCGATGCTCCCAAAGGTACACGCCCTGCCACGTCCCGAGCATAACACGACCGGCATGCACAGGAATCGAAATCGACGTCTGCGTCAGCGCAGCCTTCACGTGAGCCGGCATGTCGTCCGGCCCCTCG
>JBCCQU010000419.1:0-2150 GCA_039208875.1 Planctomycetota bacterium | reverse complement strand
GGCCCGGAAGAGGGCCCGGCCCCGGACGCGGTCCGGGGCGTCCGATGCACGGCGGCTTCGGCAGGCCGCAACAACTCAAGCCGATCGTCGTCTATGAAGACGAAGACGTGCTGGTCATCGACAAGCCGCCGGGGCTGGTCTCGGCCGATCCCGATGGCCCCAACACCGACCCGCGGCGGACCGCGTTCGGCTGGGCCAAGGAGCATGTCCGCGAATCCCGCAGCCGGCGACGAGGCCTCGTGTGGGTCGTGCACCGGCTCGATAAAGAAGCCAGCGGCCTGCTCGTCTTCGCAACGAGCGAGCGCGCATTCCACTCGCTCAAAGACGACCTGCGTACGCGACGCCTGCATCGGCTGTACGCGGTGCTCGTTGAGGGCAACGTGGGCGAGCCCGACCACGCCGGCACCGTGCAGTCGTTCTTGCGGGAGGACCGCATGGGCCGTGTGTCGAGCCTGTCGCCGAAGCAAGCTGCGCTCAACATGGGCCGCGATACCGACGACGCTCGGCTCGCGGTGACGCACTACCGCGTATCGACGGTCGGCGAGCATTCATCGCTGCTGCGCGTTCGGCTCGATACCGGCCGCAAACATCAGATCCGCGTGCACATGGCCGACCTGCGTCATCCGATCGTCGGCGACATGCTGTACGGCAACGCCGGCCGAGGCCTGAAGCGCGGCGAACGGCCCGACACCCGCCTCATGCTGCACGCAGCCGAACTCGGCTTCCGGCACCCGGGCACCGGCATGACGGTGCGCTACTCCAGCCCGCCGCCGCCGAGCTTCAAGGCTGCGCTCGGCAAGCCGGTCGCAAAGCGTGAGATCGGCAACGCGAAAGACACCCACGCCGAGACAACTGAACAAGTCAGCGACGCTGCCGGCGCTACTTTCGAGCCTGTCAGCACCCTCGCTGCGACCAACGATGCTCCCGGCGAAACATCGTGGGACGGCGTCGCCGAGTGGTACGACGATCTCGTCGAGACGCGGCGGAGCGATCATCACGATGTCGTCGTGCATCCCGGTGTGCTGCGGCTCATCGAGCCCAAGTCCGGCGAGCGCGTGCTCGATGTCGCCGGCGGCCAAGGTGAACTGTGCCGACTGCTGGCCGATGCCGGCGCGGATTTCGTTGGCGTCGATTCCTCACCCAAGCTGATCGAGGCTGCCAAGTCGCGGCTGCCCGACCAGCCGTTCCATGTCAGCGATGCGCGGCGGCTCGATGCCGACACACTCGGCGGTGCAGCGTCGTTCGATGCAGCCACCTGCGTGCTCGCGCTCATGAACATCGACCCGATGTTGGCCGTGTTCGAGGGCATCTCGAAGGTGCTCAAGCCGGGCGGCCGACTGGCAGCGGTCGTGCTGCACCCGGCGTTCCGTGCGCCCCGCCAGACATCATGGGGCTGGGATGAAGGCGACAAGGACCAACGCAACGACGGCACGCAGTTCCGCAGGGTCGACGGCTATCTGTCGCAGGCAGCCGTGCCGATCATCATGAACCCCGGCCAGGCGGCTCGCGGCGCAAAGCAGGTCGTGACTTGGACGTTCCATCGGCCGATCGAGGCATACGTCGATGCATGCCGAAGCGCCGGGCTCGTGATCGATGCGATCGAAGAGTGGCCGAGCGCCCGCCGGAGTGAACCCGGCCCGCGTGCCGCTGCTGAGAATCGCGCACGCCGCGAGATCCCGATGTTCCTCGCGATCCGTGCGCGCAAGCTGCCGGAATAGCCGCTGCATCTGCTCGCACGCCTTCGCTGCAAAGAAAAGTACGGTACCGTGCGTTGTCTTCGCTGCGCGCGAGAACATGGAGTCAAAGCTTGGACCTCCGAAAGATCCATCACACCGCCAACTTCCGATTCGCTCGCGGCTACGACCATCAAACAGGCATGCTCGCCGACATCGAAGGTGTCAACGCTCGACTCGAACACCTCGGCGAAGGCGTGTCGAAACTGCAACTACGCGGCCCGCGGTGGCAGCCGCACGGTTCGTTTATCGAACTGCATGACTCAGCCTTCGACGCGACCAGCCGTGTCGGCGATGTATCATTCGATGCCGGCGGCCGACTGAGCATCACCTGCGACGATCGCGAGATTACCACCGGCGACGACAACGGCACCATCGGCGTCAGTGGCAGCGCTTGGCTCCTGCGATTCAAAGAGC
>JBCCQU010000418.1:0-2155 GCA_039208875.1 Planctomycetota bacterium | reverse complement strand
CGACGACCATTTTACCGAGCTTGACGACGACGCCGTCGTACTTGCCCGGGCCATCCATCACGGCCTGTGCGCACTCTTGGCCAACCTCCGACGGTGCGTTACGGAAGTGGAACGCAACGCTCGCCGGCTTGGTCTCGACCATCAGCCCTTCATCGCGCGCAGCGATCTCCTTCATCGCCGTCTCGATGCGATCACGGAGCCGGCGTTGCTCGGCGGTTAGCGAAGATGCAAAGTCGGGCTCAAACTCGCTGCCATGGCTCCCGACAAGGTGTACACCCTGCGGCTCGCCCGTCAGATCGGCAAGGTCGGTCAGCGATCGGCCCGAGATAATCGCGGCGTGCGTCTGTGGCAGATCCGCGAGCTGACGCAGCGCGACCAAAGCCTCGCGGTGCGGCACCGCGTCTTCGGGGTTGGCCACGATCGGCGACAGCGTGCCGTCGTAATCCGACGCGACGAGCAGTACCGGCGTGCGCACAAGCTCCATCAATCGGGTTTCAAGTTCGGGGCTGAGTTGTTGCTCGGCAGCATCGGTCACGCGGTGAGATCCTTCAAAAAACTGCCCGCCCAGTCGTACACGGTGTTCCGGCGGATCGCGGCGCGCACAGCGGTCATGCGCCGCTTGCTTTCGGCTGCGGGCATCGTCAGTGCAGTCTCGATGGCTGTTGCGATACCGTCGACGTCGAACGGATTCACGAGCACCGCCCGGCGCAGTTCGTGAGCGGCCCCCGCAAACTCGCTGAGGATCAGCGTGCCGGTGTTGTCGAGCCGAGTCGCGGGATACTCCTTGGCGACGAGATTCATGCCATCGCGGAGCGGCGTGACGAGCATGATGTCGGCCGCGCGGTAGTACGCGACAAGCTCATCGAGCGCGAGGTTGCGGCGCACATAGTGGATCGGAAAGAGCCCCGGCTCGCCGTAGTGGCCGTTGATGCGGCCAACCAATTCTTCGATCTGCGATCGCATCGCGACGTAGTCATCGACGTTCTCGCGGCTCGGCACCGCAACCTGAATAAACGCGAAGTCGGCTGCGGAGAATCGCTCTCGCCGGAGAACTTCCGCGATAGCACGCAAGCGGTAATCGATGCCCTTGGTGTAGTCGAGCCGATCGATACCGAGAATGACCTTTCGGCCGTCGCCCGCCATCTTCTCGCGGATCTGGTCACGCCTGGTCGCGACTTCTTCTTTCGCAGCAACCCTCTCGAATTGGTCGACGTCGATCGAGATCGCGTACGCCTTGGCCCGGCTCTTTCGCCCATGGATGGTGAAGGTGCTGCCCGAGGCTTCGACATCCATGTATCGGCGCACGCAAGCGGTGAAGTTCTTGACGCCGAGCTTGGTCTGGAAGCCGATGATGTCGGCCCCGAGCATGCCGCTGAGTATCTCGCGACGCCACGGGATGCGCGCGAAAAGTTCCTCAGCCGGGAACGGGATGTGCAGAAAGAACCCGATGCGGACGTCTGGCCGTTGCTCTCGGATCATCTGTGGCACGAGGTGCAACTGATAATCGTGCACCCAGCAGACATCGCCGGGCTTGAGTTCCGCAGCTGCGGCCGCGGCAAAGCGACGATTGATCTCGACGTACGGCCACCACCAGCGACGGTGAATCTCGCTCGGACGGATCGCGTCGTGATACAGCGGCCAGAGCAGCGCATTCGAGAATCCTTCGTAGAAGTTCTCGAGTTCGGCTTTGCTGATCGGCACCGGCACCATGTGGATGCCGTCGAGCGTGAACGGATCAGGTGCTTTGCCCGATGTTCCCGGCCAGCCGACCCACGAGCCGCCGGTGTCGCGGAGCGTCGGCTCAACAGCGGTGACGAGACCACCGGGGCTGGTCTCCCAAACCGACTTTGAGCCGTGCTTGACGCGCCGAACCGGGAGGCGATTGGCAACGATGATGACGCGGGGTGAAGCCATGTGTCTGGGCGAGGATAGCAATTGCAGATAGCTCGCTCGGTGTGGATTGAGCTGCCTCAGCCCGCGAGTGCTTTGGCGAGTTCGATCGCTGTGAGCGGGGCGGAGCCTTCGGCCTTGTTGTTCGCGATGACGAAGCCGTCTACTGACTGCCGGGCCGCTGCCCGCATCAGTGAAGCCGCTGCGCTTCGCGTGGCCGCGTCGCGGTCGACGATGCGGTTGAAGGGTTGGTAGCGGGCCTTGG
>JBCCQU010000417.1:0-2161 GCA_039208875.1 Planctomycetota bacterium | reverse complement strand
GATGAGAATGACATCGGGATACAGCTCGTCACCGGAGCCGGCCTCGCGGTATCGACGGCTCACGACCTCGCGGATCGCGCCGTAGTCGTCGTTGGCCCGGCCGCCCGGCAGGTTGTTGATGCTCTTGATGCGATACCGGCGGTACTCGTTTTTGAACGGCTTGCCGTCGACGAAGCACACCTTGCTTCCGACGGTCTCGCCGCCCTGCAGATGCGCGATGTCGATGCCCTCGATGCAGCGGATTTCACGCGGCAGCTCCTGCACCTTCGACAGCGCACGGTGCAAGCTCTGCTGGCCCTTCTCCGGGTCGACGTAGCCGATCTCGGTTTCGGGTTGCCAGCCGGCCTTGGTGTCGCTGCGTTCGTCAAGCTTCTTGATGGCCTTGATCTGGTCGCGCAGTGCCGCGGCTGTCTCGAAGTCGAGCTTCGCCGATGCCTCTTTCATCTCCGTCTGCATCTCACGCAGCATGGCTGATCGCTTCGATCCAAGGAAGCGCACGAAGCGATCGACATCGTTGGCGTAGGCCTGCTTTCCGATCTTATCGGCGCACGGCGCGGTGCATTGATTGATCGCGTATAGCAGGCAAGGCCGAAAGCGTTTGTTCTTCGGATCGTTCTCGATGATGTCGAGCTTGCACGTGCGGAACTTGAACACACGCTGCAGCACCTGCACCGCCTCGCGCAGTGCGCCCGCGTTGGTAAACGGCCCGATGATCTTCGCGCCGCGCATCTCGGGGTATTGCTCGCCGGTCTTGGGATTCACGCCGCTGGGGTTGCGGGTGACGAAGATGCGCGGGAAGTCTTCCTTCTGCGTGACGACGAGGTACGGGAATGATTTGTCGTCGACGAGCCGAACGTTGAACTTCGGCTTGATGTCTTTGATCAGCCGATTCTCAGCGAGCAGCGCTTCCCACTCGCCATCGCATCGCAGCACGTCGAAGTCGTGCACGACCTCGAGCATGGGTTGCTTCTTGAAGCCCAGGTCGGCTGAGGGCACGAAGTAGCTGCTCACGCGGTCGGGCAGTTTGGCCGCCTTGCCGACGTACACCACAACGCCCTTGGCGTCCTTCATGAGATACACGCCCGGCACCGGCGGCAGGTCGCGGGCCTTCTTGTTCAGCCGCGTCAGCCGTTCGTCGCGGCTCTCGCTGCCCCACGGCGGCGGCGCGTCAGACGGCAGAAAGCCGTCCTCATCGAGCTTTTCGGGGGTGCCGGGTGCATGGGTGTCCGCATCGTCAGCCACACGGCATCATTCGCGGCCGATGCCGGTTTGGCTGCAACATGCAGGATCCGCGAGCGGCGTACTTATCGGCGCCTGCGGATCGCGAGCAGGCCCACGCCGCCGAGCAGAGCAGCCGACGCCGGAGCGGGCACGACGGTGAGCGTGAAGCCGCCGACGAAGTCAGCACCGCCGCCCGGTGTGCGGGTGCTGCTGGTGCCAACATCCTCGCCAAACACGGACGGGATGGCGTAGAAGTAGTCGGACAGCGTGACGGTGAACGTGCCCGAGGTAAACGTCAGGGTGCCCGCAGCCGCCGGGCTGCCGACGGGCCCGAGCGTCGAGGTCGCGAAGTTGGTTTGTGTTGGCGGCGTGGTACTGACCGAGGTCGTGGTTGCTGCGAATGCCGAGATGCCCGGCGTCGTCGAGCCATCGAAGAACAGGTTTGCCGCGAAGAACGGCAGCACGCTGCCCGGCTGCCCCCACATGCGGAACTCGTGCACGCCGGCTGTCAGCGGGTAGTTGATCTCGGCTGCGGTGAGCGACGACACGCCGTTGATCGGGGTGCCGTTGGCCGAGATCCAGATGGCAAAGGTGCCGCCGGAGCGGGTGTCCCAAATCTGGCCGCCGCTGGCGTTGCCGGTGGAGTTCGCCGAGAACTGGAAGAGATCGGTCAGCATCGGCTGAGCGGACGCGACGCCGGCGCAGGCCAGCACAACGATTGCAGCGTTTGTGTTCACAAGATCCTCCTCACGCACCCCCAGCCGACGGGAGTGATAGCACCGATTTGCTGCAGGTCGAGCGAATTGAAGGGTTTACTCCGTCGCGTGCGGCGGCTGAGAGGTATCCATCACAAGGTTTCGCTTGCCGAATTACGCTGCCTGCCTGACCGGGGCGTGGCACTGGATCGGCTGGGGGATCATCGCGATCGGCGTCGTGGTCG
>JBCCQU010000416.1:0-2164 GCA_039208875.1 Planctomycetota bacterium | reverse complement strand
TCCTCGGCACCGGCGGCGGGGGTATCGACTTCACCGGTAAACAGATCCGCGCGATGGCGGAGGGCCGGCGGCCGTCGCTTTGGACGGTCACCAACGCGACCCACGGCAACCTGGCCGGTGAGCTGTCGATTCGGCTCGGGCTGCGCGGGCCGTCGCTGTGCGTTTCGACGGGGTGCGCGTCGAGCTCGGACGCGGTCGGCATGGCGATGGACCTGCTGCGGTCGCGTCGGCCGGGGTCGCCCGAGGCGATGGTCGTGGTCGGGGCCGATGCGCACATCACGGCCGAGGTGCTGCACAGCATGGAGTTGCTCGGGGTGATCTCGAAGCGAGCCAACGAAACCGAGGCCGAGGCGGCGGCTGCGTCGAGGCCGTTCGATGCCGATCGCGATGGGTTTGTTCTCGGCGAGGGCGCCTGGGCTGTGGTCTTGGCTTCGGCAGAGTTCTGCGAGCGGGTCGGTGCGCGCGCGCCGATCGCGGAGATGCTGGGCTACGGCTCGACGTGCGATGCGTACCACCGCGTGCGCCCCGATCCGGAGATGACGCAGTCGGTGCGCGCGATGCGCCTTGCGATCGAGGATGCGGGGCTTGAGGCTGACGACATCGAGCATGTGCATTATCACGGCACCGGCACGAAGCTGAACGACGAGCAAGAGACGGTGGCGGTGCGGCGGGCGCTCGGCGATCAGGCTGAGCGCACAGCGGGAACATCGGTCAAGAGCATGATCGGGCATCCGCAGGGCGCAAGCGGCTTGGCTTCGCTCGTGGCTTCGATCGGTTCGCTGGCGGGGCTTGACGGCGGCGAGCCGTTCGTGCCGCCGACTGCGAATCTCGATCGGCCAGACCCGGCTTGCGATCTTGATTACACAGCCAACGCGGCGAGGCTGACGGGCGCGCGCACGATGCTGGTGAACTGTCTGGCGTTTGGCGCGAAGAACAGCGCATTGGTGGCGCGGGTATGCCGGTAGACGTTGTGTGGGTGCCGGGCTCGCCGAGCGAGTCGGGCTATGCGCACGGCCGAGTCATCGCGGACCTGCTTTCGCGTGATCGGCTCGATGCGTTTCTGCACGAGTTCTGCAGGCTCAAGCGAACCGACGAGGTGTCGCTGCGGGCGAATGCGGATGATTGGCTTGCAGCCTTGCCGATTCACTTCGCGGAAGAGATCGAGGCGATGGGGGCGGGGGCTGGCGTCTCTACCAACGACGCTGCAGCGTTGCTGTATGCGGACATCGCGCAGCCGACACAGAGTGTGCGCGCAGCAAGCGGCACGGCAGCAGCAGAGATCGACGGGCCGATGTGTTCAGGCGTGATGGCGGACGCGGGCCGCGAGGTGTGGGCGGCTCGCAACTGTGATTGGTACCGAGCGTTGTTGATGCGTGGCACGGCTGCGGTCGGTCACGCAGTGCCGGGGCGAGTACCAATCCTCGCGCTCGGCATCGCCGGTGATATCGATGTCGATACCGGGCTGAATGCGGAGGGGCTGTGGCTGCATATGCACACGCTGCACTCGGTCGACCCGGCGGGTGATGCGTCGCAGCGGATCTCGTGGTTGTTCTGGTGCCGCGAATGTTTGGAGACATGCAGCACGCTCGATGAGGTCGAAGCCTTCGTTGCGCGCACAGTTCGCGATCGCGGTGTGCTGTTGTTTGCAGCGGAGGGCAAGACCGGTGAGCGGGCGATCTTCGAATGCGGCCGGAGCACGTACCAGCGGCTGGCGGGCAATGTCGGCGGATTGATGTGCGCGACCAATCATCGAGCGGATCAGCATCCGTCGGCTGAGCGCGCGGCGCGAGCGAGACCGAGCACGACGTCGGCGCGGTATGCGAGGTTACGCGGCTTGCTTGATAATGGCGGCAGGCCCGAGCATGGGCCCGATGACTTCATTGATCTGCTCGCGGACGAGGGCGTGGAGATGCGCACGCCGCCGGAGTTGCGGACGATTTATGCTGCTGTGTGCGCGCCGCGTCATGGGCGTGATGCGGAGATCTGGTTCGCAGCGGGCACGCGCGAGGGTGAGCCGGCTTCGAGTAGCGGGCGGTGGGAAGCTGTGCGCGTGCCTTGGTGAGTGGCTCGCGGTCGCGGCCCGGGGGGGGTGACCGGGGCCCCAAAAGAATAAGGGGGCCCCGGGTAGACACGGTGGTCGCGCCCCCCGCGCCGCGGGGCCGGG
>JBCCQU010000415.1:0-2173 GCA_039208875.1 Planctomycetota bacterium | reverse complement strand
GCTGATCGTTGTGGTTTCCCTCTAGGGAATACTCGAGCGATAGCTGCGAATCGTCAAGCACAGCACGTGAAGCCACCGCGAGACGGATCGCGAAGCGAGCGGTCCGAATCGATGGCAGAAACAGAGCGTTGTCGATCGCGTCCGCGAGTCCCCTCGATGGCGTACGGCCACGCAGCAGGCTGCTCACCGCTCCATTCGGCATCTCGGCAAGATGCATTTTGAAGTCGAAGAGCTTGTCGATGTAGGCCTGCGACTCCATCATCGATGCCGAGAACATACGTCGCACAACACGAGAGACAGCGAGCCCATCAACTGCGAACACGAAGTTCACAGGCGGGATCTCCGCCTCGCCGGCGCTGCTGTTCGCGAGGAAGTAGACCGCTTCTAAGAGCGCGATCTGCCGGCTCGGCAAGCAGCGATCCAGATCATCGACGACGACCAGCAGACGCCCGTCGCTGGTGCTATCGGATGCTGCCTCAACAACCGCGCTGCACAGCTCGCAGAACCGTGTGCGCATGGCTGCGACCGGATCGAGGTCCGGGAGCTCGCCGTTGTCTTGCTCGTCGCGGGCCTCGAACAGGCCGGCCAGCAGATCGCTCATCGGATCGGCGGCGACCTCGAGCAACTTGCCGCCCGCAGGGACAAGGTACGACGCCGCCTTCATGCCGAAGTTGAGGCCGCTCTTGATCACGGTCTGCGCAGCCATTCTGATCGACTTGTCGTTCGCTCGCCTCGTCGGCGGGATGAGCTCGAGGAGTTTGATGACCAGCGGTGTGAGCAGGTCCGGCTCGCCGTAGCTCCACGGGTTGATGTGGATGGACGCGACGAACCGCGTGCCGTCGATCGGCTCGGCCTGCTCGGCGGCGGTGTGGATGCGCCAGAGCACATCGGTCTTGCCGCGCCCCCACGGCCCCTGCAGCGCGATCGATGAGCCCGGCGGCAAGCGAGCGGCGTGGCCGACGAGCTTGCGTGCGAGCGCCTCGTGCCCGAGCGCGTCGTCTGGCAGTGCCGGCGGCTGAACGAAGAAACGCTGCGGATCTTGTCCCATAACAAGATGGTACCGCGTCTCTCAGGAGATGTGTTCGAGTTCGGGTTGACCGAGACGGGTGCCCCTTGGGCACGATCACCAAGTCGCTCCGATTGCAGCGGCTCTTGCAAGGTGTATCACCGTGATGCAACGAGATGTAAGATGGGTGCAAGCATGATTGAGAACCGGAGCGATTAAGGTGCCCAAGATGCGACTGCTATCTGGACTGGCCTTGTGCGTCGTGCTGCTCGTCGCGGCCGCTGATTCGACAGCCCAGCCCGGCGTGGCCATCCGCCAGTCTCTTGCATTCGAGCAACATGCCGAGCCGTCGCTGGATGAGTTCTTCACGAGCGTCGAGCCGCCGAGGCTGTCGTGGCCCGATCAGCAGGCAGATTTCGATCGCATGCTTGCTGGTGAGCTCGAATGGGACGAGGTCAGTGGGCTAACGACGAGTGCGGAATTCGAGCAGGCGGCCGTGCGTGTCGCTGCGTTGGAGCGTGGGTTGCAGAGCGAGATCGAGCTCACCCCGCTTCATGCCGGTGTGCTGGACCCACCCTTCGACGAAACGATGCATAGACGTATTTCTTCGATACAAGAATGGGCATCATGGTTATCGATGGATTCACTGCGTCTGGCACGGGCCGGCCAGATCGACAAGGCTGCACATCGCGTCACACAGATGTTGGCGCTCGCGGCGCGATTGCGAGCAACTCGGAGCAGTCGCATGGCGACGGTGGGTTCGTCCATTAGCAAGATGGTCCCGCTTGCCGATATGAACCATCTTGAGGCCGGGATCCCGCCGGAGATCCAAGAGCTGGTATTTGATTTCTATCGTTCGTTCGATCCCGCCGATCCGGCGGAGCTGCGATCGCAAGGTCTGTCCGATGGCCGACGCAATGCACGGCTGCTGCGCACGATGTTCGCGGAGGAGCACGGCGTTGAGCGGCTCGCCGACATCCTCATCCAGACGGGTGAGCCCATGTACGGCGCGGCGCCCGACTTCTTCATGGCCGACAGGGTCGAGCAGTTCTGGGGACGTGTGGCGTGGTTTCCGCACCCTCGGCGGGTCGATCACGCCGCAGATGTGCTGCGTGACACGCCTGTCGATGAGCTACTAGAAAACGTGGATCGCGCCGAGCGGCTGCG
>JBCCQU010000414.1:0-2246 GCA_039208875.1 Planctomycetota bacterium | reverse complement strand
GGAGGTTGATGTCCTTGATGCCGGCCTGCTCGCCGTCGGTGCGGTCGACTTCCTCGACCTTCCAGCCGCGGTTGTTGAAGTAGTAGAGGTACATCCGCAGCAGCATCTCGGCGAAGTCCATCGCCTCGACGCCGCCGGCCCCTGCGTGGATCTGCACGAACGCGTTCCGCGGATCGTTCTTGTCCGAGAGCAGCGATTGCAGCTCGACCTTGTCGCCCTTGGCTTCGAGGTCGGTGAGCATGCGGTCGGCTTCCTCGCGTGCGTCCTGATCGTCGGCCTCCTCGGCCAGCTCGATCATCGCACGCACATCATCGACGCCGGCGAGCATGTCCTGCACCGGTTCGATGCCGGCTTTGACCCGCTTCATCTGCGCGACGACTTTCTGGGCCGCGTCGGGGTCGTCCCAGAAGTCCGGTGCGTTCATCTTCGACTCAATCTCGCCCAGCTCGGCTTCGCGTTTGGGCAAGTTAAAGAGAGTCACGGAGCTTTATCATCCGTGCCGCTAGGTCCTCGAGGGACTGGTTGAGGTTCTCGTGCTGCATGAGCGAGGGGAGGGTAGGCCTGTTTCATGTTCGCCCGCTACAATGATCCAATGATTGAGGTCGAAGACATTCAAGAACGTTTGCGAAACGTTCCATTCCAGCCGTTCCGATTGCAGGCCAGCAGCGGAAACTATTTTCATGTGCTGCGGCCTCAGGATGTCGTGCTTACTTCGGAGAACATGATGATTGGTGTCGACATTGATCCGTCCTCAGATCTCCCAACGAGGGGGATTACTTTGGCACTCAGTCACGTGGTAAGCATCGAGCCGGTGAAGAAGAACCTCGTCATTCCGGGAGAGCCCGGCGACGACGAGGGTGAATGAGCATCACGGCAGCACCGGAATGCTCACGCCCTTTGGCGTCGCGGCGGCGGTTGGGCCGGGGAGCGGGGCGACGTCATCCAGCGTGGCGACCATCGCGATCTCGTCGCAGGCGTCTTTCTTCGGGCAGCGCACGCAGTCGCTCCAAACCTTCAAAGGCAGCGACGACTTCTCGACGACGACGAAGCCGTACTTTTCGAAGAACGCTTGCTCATAGGTGAGTGACATCACCCGGCGGATGTTGAGCCGACGGGCTTCGTCGAGCGTCCAGCGGGTGAGTTGGCCGCCGAGGCCCTTGCCGACGTGGGCGGCATCGACCGCGAGCGAACGGATCTCCGCCAGGTCGCGCCAGATCACCGCCAACGCCGCGGTGCCAACGACCTGCCCGTCGACCTGGGCCACCGCGAAGTTGCGGATGCTCTCGTACAGGTCCGCGTACGACTTGAACAGCATCCGCCCGAGCTCGGCGTGCTGGTTGATCGCGCTGTGCATTGCCGGAACGTCGGCAACGGTGGCGGGGCGGATGAGCGGAGCGGTTGGCAAGGGTGCAGCTTATCGCTGCGCAAATCCCAATGACCAAATCCCAAATCCCAAGTAGAGAATCTCGCGATGGGGCTTCGTGGCGAGTTCTGCACTTGGGATTTGGTCATTGGGATTTGGGATTTGCCGCTTCGAACACGAACTCGATCTCGACCGCCGCATTGAGCGGCAGGCTCGCCACGCCGACGGCGGCACGGACGTGCTGACCGGCCTCGCCGAAGATCTCGTGCAGCAGTTCGCTCGCCGCGTTGGCCACCTGCGGCTGGTCGGTGAAGTCCGGTGCCGACGCGACGAAGCAGCCGACCCGCGTGACGCCGGTGATGTTGTCCATCCCAATGCCCGCCGCCTCGACGCCGACCAGTGCGTTGACGACACACTGCCGCGCCGCCGCCTGTGCATCGCCAAGCGTCACGCCATCGCCGACGATCCCCTCGGCCACGAGCTTGCCATCCTTCATCGGCAACTGCCCGCTGACATAGATCGTGTCGCCCACCCGCTTCGCCGGCACGTACGTGCCGAACGTCTGCGTGCCGCTCGGAACATCGATTCCCATCTCGATCAGCGTCTGTTTGGTGGTCATGCCCACACCGTAGTGCAAGCGAGAGAAGCCGAGGGATTCGCAGACTCATACCTCGGCTTCAGCACTTCCATTTCCACGTCAGTTGACTGTGCAAAACGTCCGCTGGTGCAAACTCGAGATGGACCACGCGTCGATGTGTTGGCTCTGACGATGACGACGACGCATGCCAGAGTAAGGGCCGCATCAGCAGCACGTCGCCGACCTGGGCGGTACAAGTCACCGGCTGTCCGTCTGGCTGTTCGGTGATGCCGTTCTCGTCATCGG
>JBCCQU010000413.1:0-2262 GCA_039208875.1 Planctomycetota bacterium | reverse complement strand
TCAGATCAGTCACGGACCGGGAGGGTCAGGATGCTATGGCAATATCGACGAAGGCAGTGGTTGCTGTGACTTCGAGCTCGTTGGCGGCGAGTGATACCGATGCTGCCTCGCTCTGAATCGGCTTGCCATTCACTCGGAGTGTGGTCGGGGTGTACGCGATAATGCGAGCTCGTGTCGGACCTGCGCCGGCTGTCGCTGATGCTGTGCGCACGTCGATCGACGACTCGGTCTTGGCGAAATCCAGGCTGACGCGGCTGGTCACGCTGTCTCGATACGCGGCTGTATAACCATCATCGTGCTCGTATTCGGAGGCGACCGTCGCGGCATCGTCCTGCCGGACGAAGCAATGCAACTCGATGTTTGCGAGATCGGTGCGGTTGTCGGTCGCGACACCCGTGCGCATCGGAATGACAGCACGATCGCGAACAAAGATCGGTGTGCCAAGCGGCGATTGCTTTGTGCGCACCGTGCCGCCGCCTTCGATCCATCGGCCTTCATGCAGCGCGTACCACCAGCCGGCAGGCAGCATCACGTCGCGTTCGTCGTCGTTCGGGCTGAGCACCGGTGTGGCGAGGATTGACGGGCCGCACATGAACTGATCGTCGCACGAATCGAAACGACGGTCGCCGGGGAAGTCGTAGAACAGCGGGCGCACGATGGCTTCGCCCGATTGTTCGTGCGCGCAGAACAAGTTGTAGATGTACGGCAGTAGCTTGTAGCGAAGGCGAATCATCTCGCGGCAGACGCCAAGCGTGTGCTCGTCGAATGCCCACGGCTCCTGGCGACGCGTGCCCGCGCAGCTGTGGTTGCGGAAGAACGGCAGCAAGACCGAGGCGCGATACCACGCCCGCAGCAGTTCGGGCGTGCAGTCTTCGAAGAAGCCGCCGATGTCGCCGCCGAAGAAGGGCGCGCCGGACAGAGCCATATTGAGTGCGACGGGTATGGTCAGACGCAGGTGGTGTTCGTTGGAAGCCGAGTCGCCGCCCCAGACTGCTGCTGCGCGCTGAATGCCTGTCGATGCGCTCCGCGTGAGCAGGAAGGGTCGTTCGCGTCCGGCGCGTTGCAGGCCTTGGTGTGATGCATGCGCCATCGCGGTGGCGTATTGATTGTGAAAGCTGGCGTGGCCGCCGCTGCCGAAGAGCATGGAGTCGAGCTCGACATGGCCCGTTGCGGGATCGTTCATGTCGAGCCAGTAACCCTCGAAACCCGTGGCGTTGGTGTATCGTTCGACCTGCGAAGACCACCAGTCGCGGCCTTGTTTTGTCGAGAAATCTGGGAACGCGGTTGCGCCCGGCCAGACCGCGCCGATGTACGACTCGCCTTCGGGATTGAGACACAGCGCGTTATTCGCTTTGGCGTCTTCGTAGACCTCGAAGCCGTCCTCGCGCTTGACGCCAGGGTCGAGGATGATGACCGGCTTGTATCCACGGTCGCGGATTTCAGCGAGCTGCGTTTGCGGGTCGCCGAGCGTTTCGGGGTGGGTCGTGAAGACCCGGTAGCCGCGCATGCCGTCGATATCGAGCCAAAGCCCGTCGTTGGGGATCTGGTGCTTGTCGAAACCGTCAGCGAGCTCGCGCATGTGGTCGATGCCGGAGTATTCCCATCGGCACTGGTGATGACCGAGTGACCACAGCGGCGGCCGTGGGGTGACGCCGACCAATCGCTGCAGCCGTTTGGTTACGTCGCGGAGTGTTGGGCCTTGGACGAAGTAGACGTCGGGCTCGCCCTGCGTGCTGCCGAGGTAGAACTCGGATCCGGTCCAGCGTGTCGGTTCGAGCCATGATCCATCGCGGCGGCCGGGGATCGTTGCCATGAAGCAATCGAACGGATTGTGCAGCAGGATGCCGACGTAGTCGTCGCCGCGCGCAACGATGAGGTACGGGATGGATGCGTAGACGGGGTCAGGATTGCCGTTGATATAGACGTCCGGCGGGAAGTCCGCAGCAACATCGGTGTTCCAGAACTTTGTCCGCAAGCCGCTGCGTTCGAGGCCCAGCCACTTCTCACCCATGCCGTAGAAGCGGAAGTCGGCGTGCTCTTTGAATCGCAGGAGCCAAGCGCTGCCACTGACGCCGATGGTGCCGTCATCGTCGCCGGTGATGATTTCGCGATTGTCGCACGTGATGCTCAGTCGGCCGTCGGCGTCGAGTGATACATCGCCGATACGGCTTGTCGCATCGAAGGCTGAATCATGCAGTTCGATAAACGATCCGTGCGGCTGCCACCGCGGGCCGCGCAGCTCGAGCTTCGACACGCCTTCGC
>JBCCQU010000412.1:0-2273 GCA_039208875.1 Planctomycetota bacterium | reverse complement strand
GCGCATGGTCATGGCCACGCATCCCAAGGGCGATGGCTTCGGCGGCGGTCAGTTCAGTCCGCCAATCGTCGATCAGTACGTCCGCGTCGGTGCCTCGCCGCGTGCAGCCCAGTCGCTCGTGCTCGGCGGCAAGTGCCGCGCACTGCTCGACGGCCGGGCCGCGGTGAGCATCGACGACCTGCAAGCCATCGCCGCCCCAGCTCTACGCCACCGCGTGCTGCTGAATTTCGAAGGCCAGGCTGAGGGGGCCAGCCCCGACGCGATCATCGAGACCATCACGCAAACGCTGCCGACCGAAGCTGCCAGCTAACTTCGCCAAAGCCCGCACAAGCTGAGAGCTTCCAGCGGCGAGCGACCGGTTGCCTTCTGCACTTGATGCTCCCCCTTGATGAGGGAGCTGTACCGGGGGCCGCAGAGCGGACTGTGGGGGTGATGCCTTTCGTGGCACCGGTCTCCAGACCGGTGTGCCTTTGCCTGTGGGGCGGGGACATCTTGTCCCCGGGGCAGTTTGTGCAGCAAACACGCTCATCGCCCGGCGGCCAGAGGCCACCGCTCCAACCTTCGTGTTCTCCGCTGCCTTCGCGTTCCATCACCTCTTTCGCCGATACTCAACACATGCAACGCCGCCTCACCGCCGCACTCGCCTGCCTCATCGCAACCACCGCCCAAGCTCAGGTCGACATCGACTTCGTCACGATCGGTGCGCCCGGCAACGAGCCGTTCGAGTTCGACACCAGCCTCGGCACAATCCAGTGGGGCGAGGTCGAGTACCGCTACCGCATCGGCCGAACCGAGATCACCACGCAGCAGTGGATGACCTTCCTCAACACGTTCGCGACACAAGACGCTCTCTGGGAAGACATCGTCCTTCCGTTCGCGTGGGGTGCGGTTGATGATCCCGGCTACAACGGCCCGGGCCGGCGATGGATGCTCAACCCCAATAATCCCGATGCCGCTTTGGTGCCGGTGGACATGGGATGGTTCGACGCGGCCCGCTTCGCCAACTGGATGCACAACGGCCAGTCCAGCGATCCTGCCTCGCTGAACTCCGGCGTCTATGACGCTTCGCTGTTCAACCTGTTCGACGCGCCGCTGATCACGCGTGCAGCCGATGCGAAGTACTGGATTCCATCGATCGACGAGTGGATCAAGGCGGCTCACTACGACCCCAATCGCTTCGGGCCGGGCGAGGGCGGCTATTGGCAGTGGGCCAACATGAGTGATGAGCCGCCGATCCCGGGGCTGCCCGGCACGGGTGGGACCACCGCTGCCACGCTCGACGACGTAAGAGGGCTGCCGATCGGCTCTTATCCCGAGGCACTGTCACCTTGGGGCTTGCTGGATACCTCCGGATCGCGGAGAGAATGGACTGACGAAATCGATCCCCTTCGCTTTTTTCTGCCCGGAGATCCGGCATGGCAAACAGAAGGCAGCGGTGCTGGATTCTCAGGTTCTCTCTCTCTGCAGGGAGATGAGATCGACCGAGGAGGCAACGCGCGGCCATTCTCGAGCCCGGGCATCAGCATTCGGCTCGCAGCAGCAATACCAACGCCGAGCACAGCAACACTTGCAACACTCGCGATGATCGCCGCCGCCCGTCGGCGACGGTAACGCCGCTGCGTGCGCGCTATTCGCGTTCCTCAAACGCCAGCCGATACACCAACGCGGCTGCGCACGCACCGGCGGTTGGCCCGAGCCAGTACACCCAGTGCATGTCCCAATAGCCATAGATCGCGGGTCCGAGGCTGCGGGCCGGGTTCAGGCTCGCGCCGGTGATCGGGCCGAAGCTCAGCACGCACGCCGCGACGACCAGCCCGACGCACAGGCCGCCGAGCTTGTGCGCATGCCGATCGGCGACGCCCCACAAGATCACGAACATCAGCGCGAACGTCATGAGCGCTTCGAGCCCGAGCACAGCCATCGGCGACGCATCTTGCCCAACGCTCAGGATGCCGAGCGACGCGCCGTGATTGGCTGCGTCGATCGCAGCCGCCAGCACCGGATGCCCGCTCAGGCACAGCACGATCATGCCGACCGCACAGCACGCAGCCAGCAACTGCAGCACCACGTACACCGCCAAGTCGATCGGCTTGAGTCGGCCGATCAGCGCGAACGCGACCGACACCGCGGGGTTGAAGTGCGCGCCGCTGATGTACATCGTCGCGGTGACGAAGACCGTGAGCACCGACGCGAAGGCCAGCGCGACCGCCACGGTCGCCGCCATCGGATCGATATCGCCGAGTGCCCGGGTGAGCACGATCGAGCCGCAGCCG
>JBCCQU010000411.1:0-2309 GCA_039208875.1 Planctomycetota bacterium | reverse complement strand
AGATGAAGCCGTCGCGCGTCGAGCGGCCTGTCACGCGGACGAAGTCGTCAGCAGTGAGCGATGGGCGCGGCGGCAGCGGGAACGCACGGTCGTTGGCCGACGCGAGCTGGCGAGGGCCCGCTGCGAGTGCAGCGTCATTGCGGGTTGCGAGTGCAATGGCGGACGCGTCGGTCAGTGGGTTCTGGCGGACCTGCTCGCTCGGGAGCACAGCATCCCAGCGATCGGCTCCGGTCGTGCCGACGGCCCGATCGATGGCTGCGGCTTGCTGCGTTTCGTTTGCGATGCGTGTGCCCGGCGTGCTTGCGCAGCCGGTGAGCAGAAGTGCTGCGGAAGCAAGCACAGTGAATAGCCCGATAGCTCTTTGGGGCAGGCGGAGCGTGCCCGCTGACTCTCTCTCTTTGGTCTTGAGCATGGCGTGTGGGTTACAAGCACCGGGCCGCGCGCATCGAGCGATGATTCCCGCCGTCGCGCAACGTCACCGGCGAGAATTGTGCGGGGGCGCAGCCTGCGGGCACCGCGTGATGTTGCCGCCATGCAACGTGACGAAGGTTAGCACGGTCGGCTTTGCAAAAACGAACGCCGCCGCGGATCTCCCACGGCGGCGCCTGATGCTTGTTCATGCGGACCAAGGTCCGCGATGGTTATCGCTTAGATGGCTTACTGAGGGCAGCCCGGGAACTGGCTGGCGTTGAAGAAGAAGGCGACGAAGTCGGAGAAGTCGTCGATGTCCAGGAACGTGTCGGTGTTCACGTCGGCAACGGTGTCGCCGGCGAAGAAGTTCTGCACGAACGCTGAGAAGTCATCGATATCGAGGTCGCTATCAAGATCCTGGTCGGGCGGGCAGGGGTTGCCAGCAACGACGCAGGTGGTCGTGATGGTGTTCTCGCCGCCGCCATCAGCGGTACCCCAGTCACCGATCTTGAGGAAGTAGGTCTCGCCCGGGTTCACGGTCACGACAAAGTTCTGCGGCGACGGATCCTGGCAGTCGATCTCTGTGAGCGAGCCATCAGCCTCCTCGAAGAGCAGCGTGACGAGGTCGTCGTAGAAGGCGCCCGGCTGGTCCACGTCGATCGTGTACTCGGTTGTGGTGCTTGCTGTGATCTCGTACCACACCGAGTTGTCCATGCCGCCATCGCCGCTGTTGCACGAACCTTCCGGTGCGTCGTTGGTTGCAAGGGTTGTATCGACCGTCACCGTGGCGTCGCAGAGCAACGGTGTTGCGTTCTCACGCAGATCGTTATCCGGAACCTGTGGCGGCGCGTTGAAGTCGAGACGGACAGACGACTGTGCCGTCAGCGCCTGCTCATCTTGGCTGATGACCAAGAAGTACGTGCCGGCAGGGCGTGTACCGAACGAGCCGCTCTCGACTTGGTCTTCGAGCGTCTCGATCGCGGTGAAGTTGCCGTCGGTCATGACGCCGCTGAGCAGGAAGTAGTCGTGCTCTGCACCGTTGAAATCACCTTCAAGGTTGACGAGCTCGATCTCGCCCTCTTCGGCCGTGGTGAACTGGTAAACCCACTCACCACCTTCGAGCTGTGTTGTGCCGAACTGTGTGCCGGCGCTGTCCTGGAAGATGTTGACCTCGTTGGGCTCAGCACCGGTGTCAACGATGATGTCCGGTGTCGATGTGCCGAGCGTGTACGACGTCGAATCGACCTGGTCGATCGTGAGCATCAGCGGCGGCGGCGGTGGCGGAGCAGCGAGGCTCACCGTGATACCGAAGACACCAGCAGCGTCGAAGGCATCGACCGCGAGGTAGTACGTGCCGGCCGGGAAGGTGCCGAACGAGCCTTCTTCGTCGAGGAAGGCGAGGGCTTCGGTCGCCGTGAAGTTGCCGTCGGTCATCACGCCGCTGAGGAGGTAGTGGTCGTGGTCAGCACCAACGTCGACACCCTCGTCGTTGCTGATGATGATCTGCGCCTCTTCGCTGGTGACGAGTTCGTACACGACCTCGCCGAGTCCGGCGCCGTTGGTGAAACCGATCTGCGTGCCCGAGCTGTCTTGATAGACGTTGGCCTCGTTCGGCTCGTTCGTCGTGTCGGCAATCAGCGACACCGAGCTACCGATGCTGAGCGGACCGGCGAGCGAAGTGCTGTCGTCGATGGTCAGCATCAACGGCGGCGGCGGGGCGAAGGTCGCGGTGATCTGCAGCGTGCCGTCAAACTCTGAAAGGTGATCGATACCGAACGGCTGACCGTTGTCGATTGTGCCCGGTCCCCAAGCAACGACAGCGGCGGCGTAATCGCCGGCCGGCAGCGTTGTCTCGATGCGGCTGAAGAAGTCGCCGAAGAAGCCGTCGATGTCGTCGT
>JBCCQU010000410.1:0-2338 GCA_039208875.1 Planctomycetota bacterium | reverse complement strand
CGAACCTCCAATGGTATTTCGACGCACGAGCGCTGCAGCCGTTCTCGACTGTTCGGGTGTTTCTGTACGAGCCCGACCGCATCGATACCGAATGATTGCCGCTAGGGCACGTCGCGTTCGACATCGTGCCACGCACGCTCGAGCATGCGTTCCGAAGCGGCCTTTCGTAGTGCGAGGCTCGGCACAAACAGGCTCAGCCTGTATTCCTCGATCATCCATCGGTACCGCTGCAGCGCTGGCCGTTCTCTGCCGACGGCGGCGTCCTGCTGGGCGCACTGCAGGCAGCGTGTCCAGTGTGGCAGAACCCGGGCCATCGCAGCACGGTCACGATCGATTGCATCGCCGCGGAGCCGCTCCAGACGACCGGCGATTCCCTTCACGTAGGCTGGCAGACGGATGAGAGCCCCCCACTCTGCGCGACGAAAGGCCCCGCCGTGGATGAGCTGCCGCAGTTGATATTCCGCATCTTGGCACGCCGCTTCGGTCGCCGACGAGCGAACACGCTCGAGCGTTGTGAGTGCATCCTGGCGCGCATCCATGGCGGCCGCGAGAATCGCCACGACGCGAGTCACACTGTCGCCCATGCGGCTGCGGACCTGCTCGGTGCAGTCATCGATCTCTTCGCTGGATGTCGGCGAGACGGTGCTCGCTGTCCTGTCGACCTCTGGGAGCAGTGAGGCGATCTCGGCCGCGACATCGCCGACACCCTGCAGTGTTTGGAAATGAACGCTGAGGCGTGCCGCATGGGGGGTGTGTTCGAGGAGCCTGCGGACCTCGCGATCAAGGCGTAACCCCACGAGGCGGCGGCAGCCGAACCAATGCAGGACTTCCGCCGTGGTCTCATCGCCGGCTGTCACGAGGCGTACACCTTCGCCGGTGTCGACAAGAGCTTGAGGTGGCTCGATCCTGTGCTCGCCCTCGGGCCACGCGGTCCAGACGTTCCGCCGGGCGTTTTCTGCGAGTTCGGCCGACTGATGCGCACGGGCGGACGCGATCAACTCGCTGAAGTCTCGGCCGGCGGCTATCTCCGCCCCATCGCCCGCAATGACCCGACCCGACATCTGCAGGTGAGACGGAAGCTCGACGGCTCTGCACATCGACGGGGTGATGGGCAGACCTGTGACGCGCGAGGCGATGTCGGCCACCTGCGCGTAGAGATCACCCTCACCGGAAGGCACGTCGGCGAGAATCCGTGCCGCGAGCTCCGCCGGGTCGTACTGCCGACGGATCGACTTTGGAAGCCCGCGCACAAGGGCTTCAACTTTCTCCGGCATCCACGCGGGGATCAGCCAGTCGAAGCTCTCGGGCCTAGCGGAAGCCGCTTCGGCCACGCTGAGGACCGCTTCGATCCCATCGGACTCTTCGCCCGGCTCCAGCCGGTACACGAGCGACGCGGAACGCCCGGCCGACACCTCGAGCGAGTCGGGGAACAAAGCTTCGTCAACGGGTTCGATCGCAAGATCACCCAGCGACTCCGGTGTCATCACGAGCAGATCGGCGTGATCACGCTCCGCTTTCCGCCGCCAACGATCAAACGCCCTAGCAGTGCACACGTTCGCGGGCACGCGGCGATCGAAGAACGCAACGAGCGTCTCCTCCGATGGCAGCTGCGGCTTTCGCAGCTTCGCTTCGCGTTCTCGCAGGTCGTCAAGGAAGCGGCGGTTCGATGCAGCGAACTCGGCGTTTGTTTCCATCTGCCCGCCAACAAGCGCCTCGCGGAGGAAGACGCGGCGTGCTTCGGGGCGATCGACGCCCCCGTAGTCCACGCGTCGGCCCCGGCTGAGCTCGATCTGCCCGAGCGTAACCTTGGCAGACGCTTCGACACGGCCGCGCTCTGGCTCATATGCAACATCCGAGTATGAACGATCGATCAGATGCGACGCGAGCTGCTCCACCCACGCTCCATCGATCGTCGCGCACAGCCTTGCGTAGAGACGTGTGGTGCGCACGAGCTCTGCGGAAACGACCCAGCTCGTCCCTTTGGTCGACACCGATGAGCCGGGGTGCACATGGAAGACCCCGGCGAAGGGCGACACGAACCCTCCCTGTTCGTGCCTTTTGCCCACGGTGGTCAGGCAACCGGCGAGGATGCTTCGGTGCAGCGCGTCGCGGTCGGGCTCTTTGGGACGACGGCCGATCCGCCAGCCGAGCCCGCGGGCCGCGTCACGGAGCTGGCGGTGGGTATCGGTCCACTCGTTCATGCGCACAAAGCTGATGAATTCAGATTTGCATAACTTTCGGAGTTGCGAACGACTCAGCGCGTCCTTCTGCTTGTGGAAGTAGTCCCATAGCTGCAACAGCGTCGCAAAGTCTGATGATGCGTCTCGGAACCTCGCGT
>JBCCQU010000409.1:0-2347 GCA_039208875.1 Planctomycetota bacterium | reverse complement strand
CAGTCGCCGTGCGATCCGGGGAGTTGCAAGCCCGGTAGCGCCGGGTCGACCGGGGCGTCAGCGAGGCTCGACCCTCGTGACTTCAGCGCCTCGTCGAGTGCTTCGGCGAGTTGATCGCCGCTGAGCAAAAGCATGCCGCAGTCGCTGTGCGTCACGACGATGATCTCGGTGGTACCGAAGATGTTGGTGCTGAGCGCAGCCGAGCGGATGACATCGTCGGTGACGATTCCTCCAGCGTTACGGAAGATGTGCGCGTCGCCGAGCTTGAGGCCGAGGGCTTCCTCGACGTTCACACGCTCGTCCATGCACGTCAGCACGAATAGCTTGCGATTGTTGGGGATGCCACGCCTGCGGCGGAATGCCCAGTCTTCGCGGTTCTTGACGCGCTCGTCCACGCTGTCGTGCGTCGCACCGTTGTTGTGGCTGTGATCTTGGCTCATGGTGATTACCCTTACCTTTGGTGTCGGGCCGTGGGGCTTGTCTCGATCGGTCGCCGGCCCGCGAGCCAAATCGAGTTCAAAACGATAACCGGTCGCCCGCAAGGACGACCGGTGCAAAGTGCTTGATTCGGTCATGGGGCTCGCCCGACCCTTTGTTGGTCAGGAGCCCGCTGCCGAGCCCGTGCACGCACCGACCGCCCCCGAGGGCATCGGCATACAGCACATACAGCAAGGCATCGGGTAGCGGTTCATGGACCAATGCTTTCCGCCACGGGCCCCGCGGTCAAGCGGCGTCCCGTAATCGCGGTGTACCCCCCCCCCGTGTTCAGCGGCGGTGGCGACGGGCGTCGTACTGCTCGCGAACGGCACTTGCCGCTGCTTCCAGTGCTGGTAGTGACGTATCGCAGATCCAGTAGTCAACGTGAATGCCGAGGCGGCGCCCATGTCGGTCAGCTTCACCTAATCCGCACAACGCAGCCTCAATTAGCGCGAGCCGATCGACTTCGACCTTTCGTGCTTCGAATCCCGCAATAGATTTGGCGGAGATATGCATCGCTACTCGATGGCTGCCGACCGGCTCCGCGTTGAGCCGAACGCGAGTCGCATTCGGGAAGTTGAAGTCGTGCGATCGTTCGCTCGCTAAGGCTGAGCACATTTCAGTCAAATCATCCCACAACTGTCGCGCTTCGCCGCAAAGATCGCTGCCGAAAAAGATAGTGCTGTCAACCGTCAACTCAACAAAGGAGATGAAGGCCCAGTCATCTCCGCTCCGCGAATAGCTCTGTGCCTCTCGAACATCGACACACTTGTCCGGCCTACGCGACCGAGACGATCGGCCATGGATCGGCGGCACCATTGTTCGAAATGCGATGTCACTTGTTGCCGCCGGCATCTCTGTCCCGGTTGTTGCTCTCAACGCATGCCTGCGATGTCCGTTACCAGCGGGTCGAGCCCGAGGAACTTGAGCACTCGGCTGCGCGTCGGGAAGAGCCACACGAGTTTGAGGCCAATCGTGATAACCAACGTGAGCAGGAAACTCGGCTCGCCGGTGTTCATTGCCGCAACAATTGCCAACAGGCCGATGCCCTCAAGGAACGCTGCGGGCAACAGCATGCCCGTAAACCACCGGCCCATGCCGGGCATCGCGCGATCTTCGATCGCGAGGTCGTCGCTGGTTTCGGCAACCACGCGGCGGGCATTGGTCCTCGCGAAGTTGTGGAAGGCGAAGCCGAGCGTCACGGCGACAATGAGCCCTGCACCGAGTGCGCCGCCAAAGGCGACGACCTGAGAGTTGTCGGTCGCTTCCTGCGTGGTCGCACTTTCACCGGCCGCGCTGCTATCGCCGCCGACGAGCACGCTCACGGCTGCAAACAGCAGTTGCCCCATGATGAAGGCGCCGAGGATCAGTTGGCCGCTACGCAGTTGGCTCTGCATGGAGCCTTGACCAACCTCGCTGTTTCCGGCTGCTGTCCCGCCCGGTGCGGGATTCATGCCTCGGCTGCTTGCTTCTCAGCCTTCGCCCGCGCGTCGTCCAGCGTGCCGACGTACATGAATGCCGACTCGGGCAGGTCGTCGCCTTCGCCCGCGACCAGTCGCTCGAAGCTGTCGATCGTGTCTTCGAGCGGCGTGTAGATACCCGGGAAGCCGGTGAACACCTCGGCCACGTAGAACGGCTGCGACAGGAATCGCTCGATCTTGCGGGCGCGGGACACGGTGAGCTTGTCTTCTTCGGACAGCTCGTCGACGCCGAGGATGGCGATGATGTCCTGCAGGTCCTTGTACCGCTGCAGGATGACCTGCACCTTGCGCGACACGTTGTAGTGCCGCTCGCCGAGCACACCCGGGTCGAGGATGGCCGAGGTCGAGGCCAGCGGATCGACCGCGGGGAAGATGCCCTTCTCGGCGAT
>JBCCQU010000408.1:0-2348 GCA_039208875.1 Planctomycetota bacterium | reverse complement strand
GCCCGTGCAGGACTGACGTCGCTGTCCGAGATCGCCAAGCTGCGGTCGATCATCGAGGTCAACAGAGGGCCGAGCGGACAGAGGGCCGCTGCATGACGGCCGGCAGCTTCCGATACAAAGCAATCGATGTTGCCGGGCAGCATCGGCGGGGCACGATCTCGGCCACGGACACGGCCGACGCTTATCGCGAATTAGCTGCGCAAGGACTGACGCCGATCAAGCTGAGAGCTGCGGCAAACACCGCGGCGCTCGTCAAGCGACCGGTCGGCCTGTCAGAGGTCGCAGCGTTCACGCGAGAGTTGAGCGTGCTGCTCGAAGCACGCATTCCGCTTGCGCAGGGCATCCAGAGCATCGCGGATGGAGAGAAGGATGCGACGCAGCGAGGTCGGCTGCGTGACATTGCGGCGAACGTCGAGGCCGGCTCGGCGCTGACCGATGCGCTCGCCAAGCACGGCGATGTCTTCGGCGATATGTATATCGCGACAATCCGCGCAGCCGAGAAGTGCGGCGCGCTCGCCGATGTCACCGGGCACCTCGCGGAGATGCTGGACCGACAGCTCGAAACCAAGCAACAGTTTCAGCGCGCACTCATGTATCCGGTCGTGGTGCTGTCTGTTGTGCTGTTGGCGGTGCTCGTGATCTTGATGTTTGTCGTGCCGAGATTTAGCGCAACCTTCGAGTCGTCTGAGGTCAATCTGCCGCTCATCACGGTTGTGATTCAATGGATCGGCACAACGCTTCGGCAGCACTGGATGATCGCTGCGTGTGTTGTGGGCGGTGCTGTCGTCGGCGCGTTTGCATGGTGGTCAACGCCGGGCGGCCGACGTCGAATCGAAGGGTTGGCAATGCATGTGCCGTACCTCGGCAGCCTGCTCGTAGCGAGCACGGTGGCACGATTTACGCGTGTGCTTGAGATCAGTCTCAACGCGGGGCTCGACGTGCTGCAAGGCGTTGATATGGCTGCCAGGGCGACTGGTCGGCCGATCTTCATCGATGAAGCATCGGTGATGTTCGACAGCCTGCGCCGCGGAGAGCCGCTGGCGCAGGTGCTCCAGGGTTCTCGCTACCTGCCGAACTTCGCGCGTCGCATGCTCGGCTCGGGGCACCAACTCGTCAGAGGTTGCCCGCTCATGTCGTGTGGTATCGAAGCACTACGAGCGCGAGAGCGATCACAAGGTGAAGAATCTGAGTCAGGCGCTTGAGCCGCTGCTCACAGTCGGGCTTGCGGCGGTGGTGCTGATCATCGCCCTGTCGGTGTTTCTGCCGATGTGGGAGATGGTTCAGTTGAACAGGTAAGGGATTGACATGCGGAAGGCCTTTTCACTCGTTGAAGTCATGGTTGTGGTGCTGGTGATAGGCATTCTCGCAGCCGTCGTTGTTCCGCGGTTTGCGGGCGCGACCGAGCAAGCTCGCACCGCTGCTGTCGAGTCGTCGCTCGGAAGTGTGCGCACAGCGATCGCGAACTTCCGCGCTCGGGCCATGATTACCGGCAGCACTCCCTTCCCGACAGCTGCGCAGCTCAGCGCGACGGGACCGGTGTTGCGTACGGGCACGCCGAGCAATCCGTTCAACAACCAGTCCGGCGTGCAATCGGTGTCGCGAGCAGCGGCCGAGGCGCGGCTCGTGAGCAATACGTCGTCGTTCGGCTGGAACTACTTCGTCGACAACTCGTCCGATCCGCCCGTCGCGATCTTCTACGCCAACTCAGAAGAGGTCACGACCACAGAGGATTCGTCCGGTACAGCGGTTCCCGCCAACATGCTGTGAGCTATGCAATCAACACCGAACAACGCCGGATTTACGTTGGTCGAGGTGCTCGTCGTCACGACGATCATGGCTGTGCTCGCAGCCACGGCGCTACCCGCGATCTCATCTATGGGTGAGGCGCAGCGGGCAGCTGCCCCGCGCGAGGTCAAGCGGATGCTCGTCGTAGCCCGAAGCAGTGCCGTGGTGACCGGTCTGCCCGCGGGCGTCGAGCTTTCCATCGCGAACGACACCGCACAGCTTGTGCGGATCGACGGCGCGGCTGTTGTGCCAGCCGATGCGTCATCGGGTAGTGAAGCGCTCGTTGTGTCGCTTGCAGACACCTTTAATGGAGCCGGCTTGCAGAGCGTTTCCGGCGGTGTCAGCTCGGCGGCGGGTGAGCAGATCTGGTTCCGATTCGATGGCTCGCCCGAGGTGCGTGGTGCCAATGGCGAACTCATCGGTGCGCTGGCGACTGACGCGATCGTGACGTTCGATGACGCTGCGACGGTGACGGTGGTTGCGGGTTCGGGTCTGGTGGAATGACATGAGGTTTGCACGCCGAGGCCTGAGTCTGATCGAGACGGTCATCGTCGTGCTTGTGC
>JBCCQU010000407.1:0-2386 GCA_039208875.1 Planctomycetota bacterium | reverse complement strand
CGATACGCCGAACGCTCTCGCGCCCGGCTCATCGAACGCCCAGAACGTGATCGGCCGGCGAAACCACCACAGCGTGCCACCAACAAGCATCGTCGCCAACCCCGCGATCACAGCATCCCACCAGTCGGCATTGATCAACGCCCCGAACAGCACGCCCTCGACCGAGGGCACGACGCCGTCCGGACCAAGCCGCTCCGCGAGCGTCGGCGCGAGCCGATTGCTCAACAGAAATCCCGCAGCCATCGCGACGACTAGCACAATCCCGATCGCCGCATCGGCCGATGTGCGCGCGCTGTCGGTCAGCCCCGCCATCACCAACGCCGACGCCACGCATACCGCAGCCACAGACGCCGCGAGCGTGACCGGCCCCCACAGCGCACCGCCCGTCCCCACACCTATCAGCATTGCCAGCCCGACGCCGAGAAACGCCGCGTGGCTCACACCTTGGCCGATGAACGCCAGCCGACGATGCACCACCAGCGGACTCACCAGCCCGCCGAGCGCCGCAATGATGACCGCTGCCACGACCGGCGGCCACGCGACATCCGCGCTCGGTCCAAACAGTGCATCGAGCGTCCTCAATTCGCCCGCTCCGTTCGTGCTGAAGCCGCGTGCGTCGGATCATCGCAAGACGCAGCCAGGTGCGCTTCCAAATGCACCTCGCCCATCACGCCCTCGATCTCGTGGCGGAAGACCTCAGCCAGCAATGCCGGCGTCAGGCCCTCCGGCGAAACGTGGCTGTGCAGCGTGCGCGCAACGCATGCGATGCGATCACACCCCGCTGCGAGCGCACGGAGATCGTGACTCACAATCACCGTCGTCACGCCGGTCTCGCTGCGGATCTCCTCCAGCATGCGCGCAAACCCAGCCTGCCCCGGCAGATCAATCCCCACCGTCGGCTCGTCGAGAATCAACACCTCCGGCCCGCACGCGAGCGCGCGCGCGATCAGCGCCCGCTGACGCTGACCACCCGACAACTCACCGATCGGCCGATCCGCGAATTCGTCAGCGCCGGTCAACTCCATCGCCCGCTGCACGCGCACAGCCGCATCCTTCGCAAGCTTTCGCCGACCGCGATGTCTCGCAACCGCGCCAAGCTCAACGACTTGCTGCACGCTGATCGGAAACGTCAGCGAGAGCCCGGCCCGCTGCGCGACGTAGCCGAGCGTGCCGCTCTCGCGGGCCTTCGTTGGCGAGCCGCCGAGTACACGCACGGTGCCCGCGTCGGGCTCGAGCAAACCCATCGCGAGCTTGACAAGCGTGGTCTTGCCGCCGCCGTTCGGCCCAAGCACACCAAGCCGCTCACCCCGCGGCACCGACAACTCAATATCAACCAACGCCGGCTGCTCGCCGTCGTACGAGAAGCCCACACCCGCGAACTCGATGACTCGGTCACTGTCGCTCATCGCGAAGCAGGATCTGTGCGTTCTGCCCCGCTGGCAAGCCCCGCCACCAATCGATCGAGGTTGTCGTTCATCATCGCGAACCAGTCCCCGCGGCCGAGCGGATCGAGCCGAATGACCGGCACCCCCGCCAGCTCCGCGAGCCGTTCCGCAGTTGCTGCGTTGAGCTGCGGCTCGGTGACTACCGCGTCCACGCCCTCAGCCCGCATCCGCCGAAGTATGTCCGCCACATCACTCGGCGTCGGCTCGGCGTGCGGCACCGGCGTCACCTTGTCGGTGATCACCAAGCCGTATCGCTCAGCAATGCGCGACCAAGCGCCGTGCTGGACCACCAGCGTCGATCCGGCCCAGGGCGCGAGCCGATCGCGATAGGCCGCGTCGATCGCGACCACTCGTGCGCGCAGCGCGGCTGCGTCGGCCTCGAACCTCGCCTGATCGCCGACACCCGGCACCGACCGCAGCGTCTCCACCATCGCATCGACAGCAATCAGCATCGCGCCCGGATCGAGCCACACGTGCGCATCCCAGCGCCCGACCGCCGATCCCGAATCGGTCTCCGTTGACCACACCTGCTCGCCGACGCGCACGGTCGGCACGCTTCGCGCCTCGGCCCGATCAACCGCTGGCAACAGCCGACCCTCAAGCCCGCGGCCGATCGCCAGCACCGCATCAGCGCGCGCCAGCGTTGCCATGTCGCTCGGCCTCGGCTCGTAGCCGTGCGGCGACACACCGGCCGGCACCATTACCACCACCTCGGCATCAGGCGCCAACGCCTCCGCGAACGATCGCAGCGGTGGGATGCTGACGATCACCTGGACCTCGCCGTCGCTCTGCCAGCTTTGGCCGTCTGCGGATCGCTGCGAGATCGCTGCCACCCCGACACCCAGCAGCACAGCCACGACAGCCAACGCTGACCACTGCAGCGTCGAGAGCCGAACCGACCGGCCCTTTGCCTGATCCTGAGCCATGCTCGCACCTCGTTG
>JBCCQU010000406.1:0-2394 GCA_039208875.1 Planctomycetota bacterium | reverse complement strand
TTCGGCGCGTGCGTTGGCTCGCTCATCAACGTGCTGGTCTATCGCCTGCCGCTCGGCCTGAGCGTGGTGACGCCCTCGAGCCGGTGCCCGCGATGCAGGACCGTGCTGAGTTGGCGTGACAACGTCCCTGTTCTTGGCTGGCTTCGGCTGGCGGGGCGTTGCCGGTATTGCCGGAGCCCGATCTCGCCGGAGTATCCGATCGTCGAGGCGATCACGGGTCTGCTGTTTGTTCTGATCTACGCCGCGGTGTTTGGGCCAAACTGGTGGCTTGGCGCCGGGGACCTCTCGATCTTCGGCGTGCCGTGGGAGCAGTTCCAGCCCGAATGGGCCGAGCGTGGCGCTGGGCAGTCGTGGCCGTTCTTGGTGCTGCTGTTCGTGCTGGTTGGTTCGTTGGTTGCGGTGACGATCATCGATGCGCGGACGTTCATGATCCCGCTGGTACTGGTGTGGATCCCGACGGTGCTCGCGGTGGTCACGCACGTCGGCATGGCGCTGCTCTGGTCGAGCGGGCAGGTCTGGCGGATCACCACGGCCGAGGGCTGGAGCTACGCGATCGCATCACCCGGCCCGAACGGCTGGCGATGGGCGGGGGCGGCGATCGGCGGGGTCGTCGGCCTCGGTATCAGCGCACTCGCCGTCCGGTTCGGGCTTATGCGGCAGAGCTATGCGGACTACGACGAGTGGGAGCGGCACGCCTTGAACAGAGCTGGCGTGGATCAGTCTGCCGAGCCATCAGAGTCAAAAGAATCAGACGAGCCGCCCGCACCCCTGGATCCGGAGTCGCCTCCGCCTCGGCCGGCTTGGCCGTGGGCGCCGATTCGCATCACCGTGGTGTGCGCGATCTTGCTCGCCGTTGCGGGTGCGATGGTCGCGCCGCGATTCGGCGTGGCGCCTCTTGCAGGGCTCGTCGCGGGGTTGTTTGGTGCACCGATCGTGTCGGGGCTCATGGTGCGTCTCTTGGTGCGCAGGCCCGCATCGGCCCGCAACGAGGCAGCCGCATCAACACCCAAAGATGGCGGCAGCGAAGCAGATCCATCGGACATGTGGCTGATGTATCCGCACGCGCGGCGAGAGTCGTTCAAAGAGATCATGTTCATCGGGCCTGCACTCGGCCTCGCGGTCGTCGGTGCATGGTTGTTTGGCATGATCGGTGGGCCATGGCGTGTTGATCCGGAGGATCCGGCTCGGCTGCTGGCTGCGGCGCCGATGCCGTTGTGGCTCGACGCGTTGTCCGGCGTGCTGCTCGGCTACCTGATCGGCGGCGGGGTGGTGTGGGCGGTCCGGATCCTCGGGTCGCTCGCGTACGGCAAGGAGGCCATGGGCATCGGTGACGTCCATCTCATGGCCGCGGTGGGCGCGTGTCTGGGGTGGATCGATCCCGTGCTGGCGTTCTTTGTGGCCGCGTTTCTGGCGCTCTGGATCGAGCTGATCAAGCGGTGCTGGCCCGGCGGGGTTGCGCGCGGCGCCATGCCGTTCGGACCGGCGCTCGCGGGGGCGACGATCCTCGTGTTTCTCGCCAAGCCCTGGTTCGAGCAGGGCCTCAGCGAGCTCTTCCGGCACGCGGTATCGCTGCCGTAGCAGCACCCGGTGTCAACTGCTGTCGCTGCTTGTCGGCTGGCTGGGTGTTGTATGCCTCGCAGCCTTCGTGCCGATAGCGTGTGTGTAGATGCGAGTCTTTGCGAGCGTTGCGGGCGCGGTGCATGCCGGAGCATGGATCGCGGCGAGCGAACAGTGGTCAGGGAGGATCGACTGGTGATGAGCAATCGTGCCGTTCATCGAGGTGTTCGCGAGGGTATTCGGTTGTGCGTGGCTCTTTCGTGCGTGGTCGCTGCATCGAGTCTGGTCGGCTGCAAGTCCAACCAGAGCCGCGGTGATCTCGTTCTGCAAGAGGCCAGCGACCTGCGGGTGCAAAACGCCACGCTCAAGTCGCAGCGTGACTCCGCCGAGCAAGCACGGCGTGAGGCTGTCGCCGAGTTGCAGGCGATGCGCGATCAGCTGTCCGCGGTCAACGACGCTCTCGAGCAGTCGCAGCGGGAGATGGCCGCACTGCGGGCTCAGCCCGCGCCAGCGACGACGGTGCCTGCGAGCGCTGGCCCGAATCTCGGCGACCTCGGCAACGGGGTGAGCGTGTCGACGCGCGCCGGCGATGTCGTGATCACCGTGGCGGGCGATGTGCTGTTCGATTCCGGCAAGGCTTCCCTGCGGGACGAGTCGAAGCGGACGCTCGACGGCATCGCGCGAACGCTGCTCCGCCGCTATCCGGGCGCGACCTATCGCGTCGAGGGGTACACCGATACCGACCCGATCCGCAAGAGCGGCTGGAAGAGCAACGAGCATCTCAGCGCCGAGCGAGCGATCGCGGTTGAGAAGTACCTCGTCGGCCGGGTAATCTAA
>JBCCQU010000405.1:0-2422 GCA_039208875.1 Planctomycetota bacterium | reverse complement strand
CCGAGCTGTCCACGCTCGATGCGCTCAAGCGCGCCGGCCTGTCCGATCGCGTGATCGACCGCTTCTTTCGGCCGTTTTTCGGCGGCGTCTTCTTCGACCCCGATCTCATCACCTCTGCGCGCATGCTCGCGTTCACCTATCGCAACTTCGCGACCGGACAAACCGTGCTGCCCACCCGCGGCATGCGCGCAATCCCGGAACAGATCGCAAGCCACTTACCAACAGAACGCATGCAGCTGCGCGCACCAGTCGCCAGCATCGATGTGGACAACTACAGCGTCTCGCTTCAGTCTGGCGATGTCATCACTGCATCAGCAATTGTGGTAGCTACCGACTGGTCAGCCTCAGCCAGACTGCTCGGCGAGGATGTCGTCGGCACGCCGCGCTGGCAGCGCACAACGACGCTCGCCTATGACGCACTCGAGCCGCCGAAGCTGCCCAAGCGGAGCGAGCCAACCCTCGTGCTCGACGGCACCGGCGACGGCCCGATCAATCACCTCGCCGTCGTGAGCAACGCACAGCCGGCGTACGCGCCCGCCGGCCGATCGCTCGTGCTCGCCAACGCAGTCGGTGCGCACGCCGAGCGTGATGATCTCGATGCCGCTTCGCGCGCGCAGCTTCGCGACTGGTTCGGCGACGCGGTGCAGCGATGGAACCTCATCAAGACCGACCGCATCGACCTCGCCCTGCCGAGCCAGCCACCCGAACACCTGAGCGACTGGAAACGCCCCGTGCGCACGCCGCGGGAAGGTGTCTACGTGTGCGGCGATTTCATCGACAACGCCTCGATCAACGGTGCGATGGTTTCGGGCTGGCGCGCGGCTGAGGCGCTTCTCGCAGCAACAACTTAGTTGGGGCGAACAAATGGCACAACAGACCAATCTCGAACGGCTCGAACACCTGCTCAAGACCACGAGCCAGCCGGCGGTCATCATCTCGACGCTCGAAGAGGCTTATGCGCTCGGCTTGGTGCGTGACGCGGTTGGAAAGCTGGGATGGCCTTGCAAGTCCTGGTCGGTCACAGCCGGTCTCGCCGACGCCATGGTCATCGATCACGGCCGCGTTGAGGACACCGAACGCCCCGCTGTTGCTCTTCGGCATGTGTCGCAGCAAGGCGACGCGGGCGTGTACGTCTTCCTCGATATCGGCACGTATCTCGATGAAGCCGATGTCATGCGCGCGCTGCGGGAGGCTCTGCTCGTTGCACGCGAACGCCGACAGATTCTGGTGATGATCGATCATGAAGCGATCGAGCAGGCAGCGGTCGTTGCGTATGCCGAGCATTTCGAAATCCATCCGCCCGAGCGGGACGAGATCGACAAGATGGTGCGAGCCGAGCTGCGCGCGCATCACTCGGCCTCACCGCTCGATGTCGACGTGAAACGCGACGACTGGGATGCGATGGTGCGCAACCTGCGTGGCCTCTCGCGTCGACAGATCAGCAACATCGTCGCCGAGGCTGTGCGCGACGATCGCCGAATCGATGGCGACGATATGTCGCAGATGGTCGCACGCAAGCGCGATCTCATCCGGGCCGATGGTGTGCTGGAGTTTGTCAACGCACCGGCATCGCTCGATGACATCGGCGGGCTCGTGCATCTCAAGGCCTGGCTCGGGAATCGATCGCTCGAGAGCGACGCGGAGGAACACGGGCTCGAGCCGCCGCGGGGTGTGCTGCTGCTCGGCGTGCAGGGCGCCGGAAAGAGCTTGTGCGCGAAGGCCATCGCGACCGCGTGGCGACGCCCACTACTCAGGCTCGATCCCTCGGCCCTGTACAACCGCTACATCGGCGAGAGCGAGCGGAGGCTTCGGGGTGCGCTCCGGCAGGCAGAGTTGATGTCGCCGATGATCCTGTGGATCGATGAGATCGAGAAGGGCTTCTCCGCTGCATCGGGCACGAGTAACGACGGCGGGCTCAGTCGTCGCATGTTCGGCACACTCCTCACATGGATGCAGGAGCATCGCGAGCCGGTGTTCCTCGTCGCGACGGCCAACGACATCGAGAGCCTGCCGCCTGAGCTCATGCGCAAGGGCCGATTCGATGAGATCTTTTTCGTTGACTTGCCGGGTGATGACGCACGCCGAGCGATCCTGAACATCCACCTGCGGAAGCGCAAGCTTGATCCGAGCGGCTTCGACATCGACTCTCTCATCAAGGCCACCGACGGCTTCAGCGGGGCTGAGATCGAACAGGCCATCATCTCCGCGCGGCATGAGGCGTTTGCTAAGAGGACAGATGTCACAACGGAGTCGCTCGTTGCGGTTATCAGCACGAGCCCGCCGCTGAGCGTGACGATGGCTGAGCGGATAGCGAGCCTTCAAGCATTTCAGAATTTATCGCAAGCTGTTTTGAATTGAACAGGGCAATTTTTGCATTGTTACTCATTATCTCTGAGTTAATTTCCAAAAGCTCAGTATTAAT
>JBCCQU010000404.1:0-2428 GCA_039208875.1 Planctomycetota bacterium | reverse complement strand
TGCTCCGCCAGGCGTACGCGATCATCAAGGCGATCAGCAAGAAGAAGATGAAGGTCATCGACGCCGCCCGCGCCGACTTCATCAAGGGGGCCGAGAACAAAGGCGTGTCCGGCACACAGGCCAACGAACTCTTCGACCTGATCCTCAAGTTCGCCGGCTACGGCTTCAACAAATCGCACTCCACCGGTTACGCGATCGTCGCGTATCAGACCGCGTACCTCAAGACGTACTTCCCAAGCCAATACATGGCCGCGTTCCTCACGTTCGAGAGCCAGGCTCAGAAGGTCAGCGATTGGATCCCGTATCTCGATGAGTGCAAGCGTGCCGTGTTTGTTGAGCCAACGGACACGCAAGCTGCGATCGCACCGATCATCAAGACCGGCATCGAGGTCCGGCCGCCGGATGTCAATCTCAGCGAGGCCGACTTTGCTGTGGTGTTCGAGGACGGTGAGCAGCCGTCACCATCACACGGTCACGTTCGCTTCGGGCTGAAGGCCATCAAGGGTGTCGGATCGAACGCGATTGAGGCGATCATCTCCGAGCGCGAGGGTTCTGGTGGCGACGACGACGACACAATCAAAACACACAAGCAACCCAAGCCTTACGAATCGATCTTCGACTTCTGCGAGCGTGTCCTGAGTCGCGGCCCGGGCGCACTCAACAAAGCCACGGTCGAAGCCTTGATCCGTGCCGGCTGCTTCGACGCGGTTCACGGCCGGGACAATCGCGCAGCCATGCTCGCGACTGTCGAGTCGGCCATGAGCGCGGGACAGAAAGCAGCCAAGGATCGCATGTCCGGGCAGGGTGGCTTGTTTGGAATGGGGGGCGGCGATGACAGCGTCGCAGCGCCCGAGCCCGACGCGACGCCGCTCGTGAAAGCCACGCCGTGGTCAGAGCCCGAAACACTCCGGCAAGAGAAGGAAACGCTCGGCTTCTACGTCTCAAGCCATCCGCTCGAGCAGTGGCGGCAGTGGTCGGATGTGTTCACCTCGCACACCATCGCGCAGGCTCGCGAGCAGCCGCAAGACAAGCGCGTGGTGCTCGTCACGATCGTGCAGTCCGTGCGCGCCATCGTGATGAAGCAGGGCAAGCGTGCCGGCCAGAAGATGGGCATCGTCACGGTCGAAGATCTCACGGGCACGATGGACACGGTGCTGTTCGCCGATGCGTACGCGCGGTTCAATCATCTGCTCGAAGACGATGAGCCGAAGTTTGTGCTTGGTCGCATCGATCACCGCCGCGGCGAGCCGCAGGTCATCGTCGATGCGCTGGTGCCGATCGAGGGCGTGCCGTTGCGCGGCGGCAAGCTGCGACTCGTCGTTGCAGAGCCCAGGCTCAACGGCTCACGAGACGAAGCGCTGCAAACACTCGCGATGTGCCTGCGTGGTGACGATGACAACATCGACGCGAACCACGCCAACGGCAACGGCAACGGCAACGGGCACGCGCTCAGTGCGAACGGCAGCACCGCTGTCATGGCAGCGCCGGTTGCGTCAGCACTCCAGCCGATGTCCAAAGAGGCAGCCCAGTTCGTTGCTGCCGAGTCGCCGGTCGTGCCGATTCAGGTCTGGGTCGAAACGCCCGATGCGTATGTGGAAGTTGAGCCGCGGCTATATCCAGAGCTCAAGCTTTGTCCGCACGCGATCGGACCCATCATGCACGCCCTCGGCCCCGGCTCGGCCCGGCTCGTTGGCGGGGTGGCCATCGAGATGGAAGACCCCCGCGCCAAGTGGGCCAAGAAACGCAGCTAGCTCGGTATCGCGTCATCGGTCACGTTGCTGAACGTCCACGCGTCGTCGCTCGGATCGAAGCTGAAGCGCACCACGTCGTCGTCCGCCGCGGTGCCGAAGATGTTCAGCTCATCGGCGAAGATGCGACTATCGAGATTCGCGACGGGCCGATCGGCGGTCGGCACGCTCAGCTCGGCTGTGAGATTCGCAACGCCCCAGCCCAGGCCCGCTTCCTCGCGACCCGGCGTCCAGAACAGGCCGATCAGCTCGCCCGCGTCGTTGAGACCGATCACGTTGAGCCCCGCTTCGAACGCGATGTAGCTCGTGATGGTCGAGCCCGCGAAGAACACATCGCCGCCGACCGTGTCGGTCAGGCTGGTCACCACCCACTCGCCGACGAGCGCCGGTGTCCACCACGTCGCGAGCACCTCGCCGCTGTCATCGAGCCCGGCGATGTGGATGCCGTCCCAGCTCGAGATGAACACCGTCAGCTCGCTGGAGTACGACGGCGCGCCGGTGATGTCGGACAGGTTGTTGACGAACCAAGTCTGGCCGCCGTTGCCCGACCACACGCCCCAGACATCGCCAGCCGCATCGAGCCCGACGACGTGCAGGCCGTTCCATCGCGTCACATAGCTCGTCAGCCCGCCGACAAACTCCGGCATGCTCTGCCCGCTCGGCGTCAGCTCTTCATCGAC
>JBCCQU010000403.1:0-2442 GCA_039208875.1 Planctomycetota bacterium | reverse complement strand
ATCGACTTCAGCGTTCGCATACGCGGACCGTCGCAGTACGCTGTCCTCATGGCGGCAAGCATGACCACAACCGCGGACTGTCCTCGCTGCGGCTATGACCTCGGCGGTGAAGTCGCCGCGTGGGATCGACGCGAGACTAACGACTGCCCGCTGCGTGGCATGTGCTCGGAGTGCGGGTACGAGTTTGCCTGGCGCGACGTGCTGAATGAGCAGTATCGCGCGCTCGGGCCGTTTGTTGAGCACGCACGCGGCTGGCGATCGTTCCTATGGCGATCGTGGAAGACGCTGCTGTGGGTGTTGTGGCCGCCGCTGTTCTGGAAGCGCGTGCAGATGCACCACCGCGTGCGCGTGTTCACAGCGTGGAAGTGGGCTGTGCTTGTGCTGGTGATCGGGCTGGTGGTTGGCAAGGCGATGCAGGCATTGATGTGGCCCGCGATCGAATCGGAGCGCGCGAACTATCAACTGCAATGGACGACAGCTGCTGGAATACAGCCGCCGGCCCTTCAAGCCGATCCGACGCTGCTGGCTTTCGAGTTGGCGTGGCCGTTCGCAGCGCTAAGCGTCGATGGGTCGGTGTGGAGCGCGACGCCGGTGTACGACGCCGATGTTGCGGAAGTCTCCGGGGTCATCGCGACCTGCATGGGGCTGATCGTGTCTTGGCCGATTCTGATGTGGATCTTGTCCGAGTCGCGTCGGCGGGCGAAGCTGCGGTTTGCCCACGTGCTTCGTGCGACGGCATACCCATTCGCGTGGGCTTCACTGCCGCTGATCGTCTATGGGATTTGCCGCGCGTGGGATGCGGTTCAGCTGCTTGCCAATCCGGGCGCTGTTGCACGGAGCAGAGCGCCGGCCTCCGACTGGGCGATGGAGGTCTTCGTGCCGGCGTGGGCGTTTGGGCTCGCGCGTTGGACGCCTCTGTGGTGGTGCTCGGCCATCGTGCGAAGCTGGAAACTGCACGGCTGGGGGGCGATCTGCCCGTTGCCCACGATTACCTCGTGGCTCGCCGCCCCGGTGTTCGGCGGTATCGGTCGCGCGATCACCGACTCGCTGTTGACCGCGTTACTCAGCGTCTAGCCGACTCAAGCCAGCGGATTGACAAACAGGCCGGTCGCGAGCTTGGGATAGAAGAACGTCGACTTCTGCGGCATGAGGTCGCCCGCGAGGCAGACATCCTTCACAGCTTGCAGCGGTGTCGGACGCACAAGCACCGCGAGTTGTGCGAAGCCGGTGCCGCCGCCGGCCCCGGTCTCCTTGCCCTTGCCGATGTCCATGACTTCTTCGACGCTGTGCGGGAAGGCCCATTTCACATCGTTGCCGTCGTTGAGGGCGGGCTTGCAGATGTCCTCGACGATGATCTGCTGCACGATCGCAACATCGAGCGTGCGCCACGCGCGGCTCTTCTTGGGAAACTCATCTTCCAGCGGGTCGTCGGCGGGCAGCGTGGCGGCGTAGCAAAGGCCGGTGCTGAAATCGAGCAAGCCAAGCACGTTCTCGCGGCCTTGGGCAGCGATGGAGTCGAGCTCGGTCATGACGTGCGCCGGCTCGTTGCCGATGGCCTGGATCTCGAGCAAGCCGGCTGAGGCCTCGATGAACTTATCGATGGTGTAGTGGGCCATGCCGCCGAGCACGCGGTGCGTGGGGCCGATGACCATGCCGGGATCGGACATGCCGACGATCACCATCATGCAGCGGCGGGCGGGATGGTCGGCCGGCACATCGCCGTGCGACGCGAGCTGCTTGAGATAGTTGAGGCCGGTGGTGTATCGATGATGGCCGTCGGCGATGAAGATGTTCTCGCCGGCGAGCGCCTTGCGATACGCAGCAATGCTCTCTTCGTCTTCGACGGTCCACACCTCGTGCAGCACGCCATCGTCTGTGGTGGCGGTCATGTCTGGGGCGCGGCTGGCGGTGATCTTCTGGAGAAGCTCCGTGGCGGCGCCGGACTCATCGGCATGCAGGCCGAAGATGGGGCTGAGCTGGGTCTTGGTGGCTTCCATCAGTGCGAAGCGATCTTGCTTGGGCCCGCTGAAGGTCTCTTCATGCGGCAGCACGCCGCCGCCCTCGCGCGGGCCGAAGTCGGCGGTCTCGACCGCGGCTGCCATGCCGGTGCGCTTGTGGGTTTGGCCCTCAAACTCGAACGTCTGGCGATACGCGAACATGGCCGGCGTTTCGCGGGCGGTCATGGTGCCGGCCTCGATGAGCGATTGGAGCTTGGTTGCCGCGCCGGCGTAGGCCTCGGGCGGGCCGAGCTCTTTGGCGGGCACATGGGGCAGGTCGATGCCGACGATGTTGTCGGCGTGCTTGGCCAGCAGCACATCCTTGCCGTAGGTATCGAGCACGTCGTAGGGCGGGGCGACGAAGCTGCAGACATCACCCGAGCCGTTGCATTATTGACCCTCCCCGAAAGGGAAGACCACCGGCATGAAACCCTCGATTATATCT
>JBCCQU010000402.1:0-2449 GCA_039208875.1 Planctomycetota bacterium | reverse complement strand
TGCGCGAGCAGCTCCGTGCGCGCAGCATCGGCGACCGGTTCGCGCGACTCGAAATCCAGCCGAAACATCTTCTGCGGATGCCGGGCCTGCGCGAGGCCGACGAGGTTGCGTTTAACCGTGGTCGGCCGGGTCGTGTCGGTCACCAAGCCGCTGCTGTCCAGCCCCTCAGCATCGAGCCGATCACGCAGCGTGCGCGCTTCGGCGTCGTCGCCGGTCACGCCGACGAGCCGCACCGTTGCGCGCATGGCTGCGAGATCCATGGCGAGGCTGGCCGCTCCGCCCGGCGTTCGCCGCGTCTCCTTGGCGTGCAGGATCGGCACCGGCGCGTCGGCCGACAGCCGCTCCGCGTCGCCGAACACAAGCTCGTCGAGCATGAAATCGCCGACAACCACAGCAACAAACGGCTTCCAGTTGTCGAGCGCAGCCAAGAGCTTGTCCATCGCCCGAGAGTATAGCCGAACGCTGCGAATCAGTCAGGTGTTCGTTCGGATGTCATCAACACGGCCTCGTCGAACGCGGCTTCGCCATCGGCAAACTCCAGCTCGAGCCGGGGCCTCGCGATTGGCAGGGGCCACGCAACATCACGCCGCGCCAGCTTTGTCCAGTCCTTGCCGGTCGTGACGATGACATCGACGCCGTCCGCCTCGACCAGCACGCGCGCGACGGCTCGCGGTTCGTAGGCATCGTGATCGGGCAGCACGACGCTTCGGCACATCGCGGGCGAGCCGCACGCCGCAGCGACACCATCGAGGAACGGCTGCGGACTGCCGATCGCGCACACCGCGAGCACACGCTTGTTGCGGAGCCATGCGACAGGCTCGGTGCGGTCAACTCCATTATCAGAGACATCGAGCGACGACCACGCGTGCCGACACGTCGCGATCGGCATCGTCGGCGCGATGCTCGCGAGATCGCAGCGGATGCCCGTGACCGTCGCGCTATCGGAAGCCTCGACGTGCGTGATGACAACATGCGTTGCGCGCGCAAGCGCGGTCGGCCGCTCGCGGAGCCAACCCGCGGGAAGCAAGCAATCGTTGAACGGCGACTTGGTGGCGTCGATCAGCACGATGTCCATTTGCCGTGCGATGCGTCGATGCTGAAAGCCGTCGTCGAGCACGATGCAGTCGACGCGTTGGCCGCGCTCGGAGCCGAACATCTTGATGAGGCCGAAGAGCCGATCCGGCTGCGCAACGATGGGCAGATCATCGAACAGGCTTCGGTACAGCTCGGCTTCGTCGCTGATGCCGTCGCGAGACTTGTAGCCACGCATCGCGATCGCTGGGTCTTTGCCGGCGTCGCGGAGTGTGCGCACGATGCGTGCGACCATCGGCGTTTTGCCGGTGCCGCCGACCGAGAGATTGCCGACGCTGATGACAGGCCGATCGAGCGTGACCACGCCCTTGCCGCGATCGAACCGGCGCGACCTGCGATCGAGCCCGAGCGCGTAGCCGACGCTCGCGATGCGTCCGAGCGGGCCTGGGATCGGAGCGGTCGCTCGCTGGCTCATGCTTTGGGCGGCTCGTCATCGGTGCCGGTAAGTCGGAGCGGCGGTGTTTCCGCGGCGGCTGTGCGCGCACGCTGCTCGGCACGTTCCGCGATCTCCTTGGCGATCTGCTCACGCAGTTCGAGCATCTCTTGTCGCAACTCGCCGGTGTGCTGGGCTGCCATGCGCGCAGCCCCCGCGACATCGAGCACGCACAGCACGACGAGCGAGCCAAGAAGCAGAATCGACGCGGTCCATGAGATGACGAACGGACCGGGCTGGGCGGGCGAGGCGATGCCGAACGCGTACGCGAGCATCATGATTGTCGCGAGCGTGACGACCGCGGCTGTGGTGCGGATGATCTTTCGGCTGCGCGACATCTGCGAGCTGGCAGCGTGCACCGCGGCGAGATGCAGACACACGATGACCACCGCGCCGATGGCGATGGGAAGCACAGCCCACACCGGCGCGAGCGGGCCTTGCTGAGCTGAAGCCGATTGGCTTGCTGCAGCTTGGCTTGCCAGTGCTTGGCCTGATTGGATGAGAAGCAACAACTGCACGAGCTAAGCGTAACCCGCAATCCGCGGAATGGTCGCAATCTCGCGGCTTGTTCGCACAAGCGATGGCGGAGGCGATGGCGAAGACGGTGATTATCGGCGCGGGCGTGCGGGTTGCCGGCGTCGGCTGCCGTGCTTCTGATACACGCGGCCGGACTCGCCCGAGCGGCTGGCTGCGGCCTTGGCCTGGAAGATGCGCTCCTTGGCGCGCGCATAAGCCCGGGCATGATTCACGATCGGCTCGGGATAGTCATCTCCGACGAGACAGCCGGCCATGTGCTGCGTCATGCCCGGCATTTTGTGCGGCTCGGCGAGGTGCTCGTCCTCGACACCTTCCAGCTCGGGCACCCATCGGCGGATGAACACGCCGCGGGGATCTTGATCCTGCGCTTGCTTGATGGGCGAGTAG
>JBCCQU010000401.1:0-2450 GCA_039208875.1 Planctomycetota bacterium | reverse complement strand
CTGAACGCTCTTGGTCTCTGCGGGTTCCGCTTCCGCGACCACCTCGGGCACGGTCTCTGGAACGGAGCCCGCCAGTGTGACCGGCCCAACGACCTCCGGCACCGCCTCATCGACCAACGGCAACAGCAACGGCGTCTCCGTGGTGGGCTCCGGCAGATCCCCCGCGACCACCACCGGCGGCGGAGCTGCAGCTGCAACCTCTTCAACCGGAGTCGTTTGCGGCCGAGATGCGGGCGGCGCCGGTGCCGATGCAGCAGCCTGCGTCGGCTGGGCAACACCCACCTGCGTCCGCGTTAGTGCTGCCTGATCGGTCAGGAACTCTCGCTCGGCGGTGTGCTCGGTCGGGTCATCGAAGCCGATCCAGTTGACCGACAGCGGCCCGCCCTGATCGATACCCGGCGGCGGCGGCAGCGACATCCGCAACGCACTCGGCGAGGCCGAGGCGGCCTCCGGCGTGGCCACGTCGCTCGCCATCCCCGCACCCACCGCTAGCAGAGCCAACGCGTGCAAGCCGGCGCTCACGCCCCAGGCCGGCAGAGCGAACTGCCCGGATGACGACGCCCACGACAACCCCGCAGCGGCTGTAAGCCTTTTATCAGCAGTAGCTTGTCGTGCCTTCGGCTCGCTCATGATCGGTCCAGCGTCGCTGCCTTGCTTCTCAAGCACCAGTCAAAAACCACGGGCCCAAGCCGAGCAGCACCCAGCCGCAATCGCAGCACGGCCTCAGCTCAACAATATCATCGGTACGAGCGTCATCCCACATGGGTGCGAGCTATGCCCGCTTTGACGCCCGACTCAACCGCCAGCCCGCTGAAAGGGACGCGATGCCGACCGATTTCTGCCGACTGACCGCCGCTGCGGTCCTCCTTGCGAGCCTGTCACCCGCCGCGGCCAATGCTGCCGAGCCCGCTGCCGCGCCCGACGCGATCGCAGCCGAGCCCGATCCGATGGCCGACGGCCGGCTCGATGTCGGCGAGCTGGCACCCCAGCTCCAGATCAGCAACTGGGTGAAGGGCGAGAGCTTCGACAAGTTCGAGCAGGGCCACGTTTACGTCGTCGAGTTCTGGGCGACGTGGTGCGGCCCATGCATCGTTGGCATTCCGCACCTCACCAAGACGCAGCAGGCCTATGCCGGCGATGTCACGCTCATCGGCGTCACCGGGCCGGGCGGCCAAACGCTCGAAGACGTCAGCGCCTTCGTCACCCAGCAGGGCGACAAGATGGATTACACCGTCGCGTACGACGACCAACGCCGGCCCTACACGGCTTACATGCAGGCGACGCAGCAGAACGGCATCCCGCACGCCTTCATCGTCGATAAAAACGGCAGACTCGCCTGGCACGGCCACCCCGCGAGCAACGAGTTCGACACCACGCTCGCAGCCATCGTCGCGGACACCTTCGACCTCGAAGCAGCGGCCAAGGCCGACCGCGAGCAAGCCGTCGCGCAGCGTGCGCAGTTCGAGCAACAGCAACGCCGCACCGAAGTCATGCAGCGAGCGCAGCCGTTGTTCGAAGCATGGGCAGACGCGGTCGAGAACGAACGCTTGGACGACGCGCTCGCCGTGGCCGACGACATCGTGGCTGTCGACCCGGAGATCATGTCGAACGCTGCGCTTTGGAAGTTCGAGACGCTGCTGATCGAGCTTGAGCGCACCGACGAGGCTTACGCGTACGCCAAGCAAGTCGGCGACGACATCTACGCCGAATCGCCGATTGTGCTGACGTATCTTGCGCGCATCATCGTCGATACCGTCGGCCTCGAGAATCCGAATCTGGAACTGGCCGACAAGCTCGCGAGCAAGGCTGCCGCCCTGACCGACGAGGAGGACGCGATCGTCCTTGAGGTGCTGGCATTTGTGAAGGCCGAGCGGGGCGACTACGCCGAGGCGGTGCGTCTGCAGAAGCTGGCAATGGATTTGGCTGAGGATCCGATGCAGCGGGCCGACTACGAGGCGTTCTTGGAGGACTACCAGAGCGCCCTCGACGACGAGTAACGGCTACTCGCTTTCCGGCGCCGCCTCACCCTCCGGCTGGCCGACGATGCCGACCTCCTCTATGCCGACCGACCGCAGCCGGTCGAGCACTTCGATCAGCCGGCCGGTGCCGGTGTCGCGATCGGTGAACAGCAGCACCTGCGCATCCGGGCGATCGCTGCGGGCCTGCTGTGCTGCCGCTAGCCACGCATCGTCAGCGTCCTCAGCCTGCGGGCTTTCGCGGGCGTCGGTGCCATCGACCAGCACCACGCCGTTGGCGAGCAGCGTGATGCGGATGACCTGCACGGGCTCTGCGGGCCGCCCCGTGCCGATGCCCGGCAGATTGAGACCCAGCACATCCACACGCACCATCAGCAGCGTCGCGAACACAAAGAACGTCAGCAGCAGAAACACCACATCGATCAACGGCGTCAGCTCGACGCGAAGCTCGGATGTCGATCGGCGTATTCGGCG
>JBCCQU010000400.1:0-2451 GCA_039208875.1 Planctomycetota bacterium | reverse complement strand
GGCTCACGCCGCGCGAGTGCGAGCGACTGCAAGGCTTTCCCGACGACTACAAGGGTGACAACCTGCAAGAGAGCTTCGCGCTGCAGTGACGACGACGAACGCCAGGCACTGTGCGCCGAACTTGACGAGCTGATGCAGACCGCGGCATCGCTGAAGGCCTCGGCATGCAGTGCGCACACCGGCACGATTCGCAAAGCTCGCCCGCTACCCGTCGCTCGCGCCTCCGCTTCTGCGACGCCGCCCGTTGCTGCGGCCCCCGCAGCTCTTCCGGCTCGGCCGCGGGAGGGCCGGCAGTGACCCCGGAGCAACGCGTAGCCGCAGTGTGCGGGCCATTATCGAAGACAGAGCGACGTAGTCTCCTGCAACGTACCTCGGCGTCGCGCCGGGCAGCGCGTGACCTAGGGCTCGCTGGCACATTTCCCAAGTTGCCCCGCGAGCTTCAAGATGCGACACCGCCGAACGCTCGAGCGACTTCGGGCCGGGCCACTTCGCCGTTGGTACCGCCCGCGCCGCGGCCGAGTAGCCGTCGAGGCGTTTCCAATACAGCTGCGCACGATCAAGCCACACGCGAGCCTCGGGAGTCACAACGATGAGACGCATGCCACCTCGATGGGCGGTCTTGTGATGATCGAGCTGATACACATCGCCGGTCACGCGCTTGCCCGTCATGCGGCAACGAGCACCAAGCCACGTGCCGCTGTCCGGCGTGACGTCAAGCTCGTGGACAGCGGAAATCAACCGCACGACTTCACTCGGCCGCACGCAGCACAGGTAGTTGATCGCGATGTAGTGGGCGATGCCGGGATCGTGACGCATCGCATCGGTGATGAGCCGCTGCACCGCGCCGCGTCGCATCGTCGTCGGCCGCGACCTCGGCACCGGATCGGTCTCAACCGCGCGGAAATCGACCGCGAGCCCATAGCCGCGCGCACTGGCCCAGCTGCAGAGTCGCTTCACGGCTCCGACATCATGCCGGATCGTCGACGGCGCCAGCGTGCCGCGGAGATCATCGGCCATCGCCTGCACCAGACGCGTCATCGGCACGCCGTATCCACGGCCTCGGCCGCCGCCGGGCTCGGTCAGCGGGCCGAACTCGCTGCCGCCGTGCAGGGCCGTGAACCGACGCAGATGCTTCTGCCAGTAGGCCCGCGTCGTCGGATCCTCGTAGCTGGCAAGGAACTCGCTCACGACATCGACAAGCAGCCGCTCCGCCGACGCCGGCAGCTCGATGCCGTCGCGCGTGGCCTTCCAAGCCGACCACTCGCGGAGCTTGGTGACGTACTTGCGTCGGGCCTCGGCTTCGTAGGGCCCGAGATAGTGGCGCCGGCCTGCATACTCAACGAAAAACTGGCCACGATGATGGCGTCGCAGTCGCGGTGGTTGGCTCGTCCCCATAGCCCTCAGGCTAGGGATTCGGGGGCGCACCCGCAATCAGGCGGGGGCGCTGCGATTCGAGAAATCGATGTAAGTCTTTATGTAGCAAGCTCCCCGATCGGAACCGTTTCAAATAGGTAGATCGGTTTCCGCGGGCCGGTTGGGTTTGCAGGGGGTGTTTTACAGCTCGTGCGGATCATGTCGTCTGCCGAGTAGCCTGTGTCTCAACCGGAAGCTGCTTGTCCGGCTCAGGGCCGTAGTGGAGTAAAAGCACGTCGAGTTCACGCCGCGTTGAACGCGTTGCTATCACTCGATGCCTCGATGCTCACCGACTCAACAACATTGAGGCATGGGCGACCGAATTACTCTGAGTCGGTTTGAAGCCGGGTCGGCCTTAGTCTTGCGATTGATCGATCAGCCTCAGCAACTCGATCACATCAAAGAAGTCTTCGGAACCATCGTTGTTGACGTCGCCTGACGCCGATCCGGGCGAGGGTCGAACCGCGACAACAGTCGGCCCAGCGACAGACTGTCCGAAGGCATTGCCGGCGACGTTCTCGAAGACGCCGGACTGGAACGGAGCTGCCGGTGCGAAGCTCAGAGTCGGCGAGTCCTCGCCCGACAAGCCCGGGAATCCAGCGATTGGTACACCGTCGCGTTGCCAGGTGGAAGAGATGGGAGCCGTGCCGAGCCCCGCGATCGCGGTCAGTGACGTGCTACTGCCCGAGTCGATGACGACGCTGGTCGGGGGTGTGACCGTGAAGGCAGGAGGCAGGTCGCAGGCGTTGAGGAAGACATCGAGCGTGCCGGACACGCTATTCGTAGCTACCACGTCGAGCCCGCCGGTCTGATCGATATTGAGGACCGCGACCGCGGCGTAGTCGGCCGCCGGGTTGTCGATCACGGCGGGTTGGAATGTGCCGTTGCCGTTGCCGAGCAGCAACGCAACGCCCGCCTGAGTCGCGGCAATAAGGTCGGGTTGACCAGCGTTGTTCAGGTCGCGGAGGTCGAAAGCGCTGGTCCGACCGACAGCGATAGGAACAGGCGAGTCGTACGTCGCGATGCCGGTCGCGAGGT
>JBCCQU010000399.1:0-2453 GCA_039208875.1 Planctomycetota bacterium | reverse complement strand
CTGCGGTACGGCACGCAGGATCTGCCGCCGGACGGTTCATTGCCGGACCTGACATGGGCGGGGGCTGAGCGCATCGAGCACGCGATACTCGTTGGCACGCCGAACGCCGGCTCGCTGCATGCGTTCGAGCAGTTGCTGTACGGGTTTGATGTTGGGCCGTTCTTGCCGAGCTATCCCGCGAGTGTGCTCGGGACGATGCCTTCGATCTATCAATTGATGCCGCGGTCGAGGCATGGCGTGGTGAGGGACTCGGCGACGGGCGAGGCGATCGACATCTTTGATGCTGAAGTGTGGATCGAAAACGGCTGGGGCTTGACGGATGCGCCGCGTGACCTGCGTCGGCTGATGCCCGATGCTGCGTCGGACGAGGAGCGCCGTGCGATCGGGATCGATCATGTTCGGCGTTGCCTTGCGCGCGCAAAGCACTTTCATCGGGCGATCGATGTGCCCGCGACACCGCCCGCGGGGCTCAAGCTGTTTCTGGTGGCGGGCGACGCGGATCTGACCGAGCACGCTGGCGAGGTGCGCGACGGACGGTTCCGGTTTACTGAACAGCAGCCGGGCGATGGCACGGTGACGCGGCCGAGTGCGCTGATGGACGAGCGGGTGGGTGGCGAGTGGTCGCCGCGATTGCGATCGCCGATTGCGTGGCGTGATGTGACGTTCCTGCCGGAGGATCATCTCGGGTTGACGAAGAGCGAGGCGTTTGCGAACAACGTGCTGTACAAGCTGCTTGAGAAGCCGCGCGAGAGTCGTTGATCGGGACGGTGTGCGGACGCTTCATATCGATGCACGAGGAGACGCTAGCGGGTGCATTTTCTGCATGATTACTCGCATCTTCGCGGCGATTGGCTGCACGATCGATGTTGCAAGTGTCAGGACTCGCGTGTGGTGATTGACTCGCTGTTGCTGCTGCAAGAAGCATTATCGGGACAGGCAAATATTCGTTTGGAATCCGCGGTGAGCCGATATGCTTGGCACCATGAAACGCTGCGGATTCACGCTGATAGAGTTGCTCGTTGTCATTGCGATTATTGCTCTGCTGATTGGAATCTTGCTTCCGGCGTTGGCGGGCGCTCGCGCCGCTGCGCGTCAGGTTGTGTGCGCAGCAAACGTGAAGCAACTCGCGACATCGATGACGCTGTATGCGAACGACTTCAACGCGACGCTGCCGAACTCGGTACGTCATCCGGCGAGCCGGCGAGAGGCTGCAGCGGGTCAGAACGTGTCGCCAGGGTGGTCGCAGCCGTGGAACCTGCCGTTCCCGGTGATCAACGGGATACTGGAGTATGGGCTGATTGAGAGCTTCGACCCCGAAGGCGAGATGCAGGTTGGTTCGAGCGGGAACGTGACGACGGAGCCGTCGCTGCACGTGCCGCAACTCGTTTGTCCTTCGGCTCGGCGTCTCGACCGCGCGCTTGGCGATGAGTGGCTGACGTCGTATGGCTACGCGACACGCCGCAGCCGGACGGGCGTGCAGAAGTCGGACTATGCGTTCTTGACGGGGTTGATTGAAGAGACGCCGTACTACAACACCGCTGGGATCTTGCGGGTGCAACCGAAGCAATACACGACTACAACGACAGTTTCAAAGCCGGCGCTGACGCGGCTGGACCTCAATCGGCCGGATGCGGTGATGCTGGTTGATGCTGCGTTCCGGCAGGAGAGCCACTTCGTGATGAATCACGGTGACATCCGCGGGAAGATTCTCGACGAGACTGGCAACAACGCTTCGTTTACTGAACTCGCGAAGGGTGTTGCGGGAGCGCACCGCGGGCGGGTTGATGGCTCGGTGAATTGGGCCGTGCCCGCGGAGATGGGTGCGAATGACGACCCGATGACGCCGGGCAACGACCACGCCAAGATGGTGAATCTGACCGTCAGCAGTGAATGGTGGTACTGGTAGGCATTGCAGTACCAGTAACATGCGAGCGATGCCCGACTTTGAAATCGCTGTTGGTGATGCTGCGACCACGCTGCCCGCGCGGATGCTCTTGCAGAATCATCTGGATGTCGCGGCAGTAGACCGCTTCTGGGTTGCGCGAGCGGCTGACGGCTTGATCATGGGAGTTGCCGGGATCACGTCTCACTGGCAGCAGGGCGAACCGTCGGGGCCGCTTGCGTGGGTTGAGGTTGCGCCGGCTGCGCGTCGGGCGGGGGTGGGCCGAGCACTTTCGGAGGCGGCGGCAGCCCGGGCCGGGCGACTCGGAGCGAGACAGTTATGCGCAGCTGCGATGCTCGGGGCAGATAGCGACGGGCTCGGCTTTGCGTTGTCGCTCGGCGGCGAGCGTGGAGAACGGACAACCCGGCAGGTGCTGGATGCGAGTGAGGTTTACCAAGAGTGCACAGCGCTCTTGGATCGTCTCCGCGAGAAGCCCCGCGCGAAGCGATCAAATCCGGGCGGGTTCTATGTCGCGTCGATGTGCGACCTGCCGGAAGACAAGCTGCGTGAG
>JBCCQU010000398.1:0-2462 GCA_039208875.1 Planctomycetota bacterium | reverse complement strand
TGCGCACAAACTCAACCCGGCACCACCGCCAGCCTCGGAGCCAGCCGACCATGCTGCAGAAGCCTGACGCACGCAACGACGATCTGATCGTCAACATCAACGGCAAGCTCACGCCGCGCTCCGAAGCCCGCGTCAGCCCGTTCGATTCGTCCGTGCAGAACGGCGACGCGGTTTGGGAAGGCCTGCGCGTTTACAACGGCTGCATCTTTCGACTGACCGAGCACCTGCTCCGCCTGCGTCGGTCGGCCATCGCCCTCGGCTATGTCAGCATTCCCAGCGACGACGAGATCCGCAGAGAAATAGCGAGCACGCTGCAAGCCAACAACATGACCGACGGCGTGCACATCCGCCTCACGCTCACACGCGGCGAGAAGTACACCTCCGGCCTCGACCCCCGCATCAACGTGGCCGGGCACACGCTCATCGTGCTGGCGGAGCACAAGCCGCCCGTCTACGACAAGTCCGGCATTACACTCAAGACATCAGCCCATCGTCGCCCCCCGGCCGATGTGCTCGACCAGAAAATCCACTCGTGCAATCAGCTCACGTCGATCCTCGCCAAGCTCGAAGCCAACGCCGCCGGGGCCGACGACGCGCTCATGCTCGATACCCGAGGCTTCATCGCTGAGACCAACGCGACGCATGTGTTCTTTGTTGAGCGTGACGGGAATGACAGCATCGTGCGCACGCCGACGACCGCTGCCTGCCCCGAGGGCGTGACGCGATCGGCCATCATCGAACTCTGTAAAGCCAACGACATCGACTGCCGAGTCGAGGACATCACGCTTGCCGAGGCTTATCGCGCCGACGAGGTGCTCTGCACCGGCACCATGGGCGAGATCGCGCCGGTTGTCGAGATCGACGGCCGCTCCATCGCCGGCGGCGGCATGGGCAAGACGACAGCGCATCTCGCCGATCTCTTCAACAAGCTCACCGCGGCTGAGAGCGAGCCGATCGTCGCCGAGCGCTAACTCAGAACCCGCCCGCGAGGAACACACCGACCATGCCCGAGCCCATGCTGGCTGCCATCGCAACCGACTCGGGCGCAGGCCTCGCGATCGCGCTGGCCATCGGTCTTGTTGCTGGCGCGGTCGGTGGCATCGCCGGCATCGGTGGCTCCATCGTCATGCTGCCCGCGCTCGGCCTCATCTTCGGCTACGCAGCCACCAACGCCGACGGCCCCACGCCCGCCGACCGCCACCACCTCTACATGGCCGCCGCGATGATCGTCAACGCCGTCGTCGCGATCGCATCACTCCGGCAACACGCCAAAGCCAAAGCCACCGATGCCAAGCTCACGCGTTGGCTCTTGCCCAGCATGATCGCCGGCATCGTGCTTGGCGTGGTGCTGAGCGACCGCTTCGACGGCCGCATCCCCAAGGTCGGGCTCGCGTGCTTCCTGATCGTCGTATGCGCATGGTGGCTGTACTCCGCCTGGAAAGACCTGCCCGATCGCTCCGAAGCCAACACCAAGCACCGCCCGGCGATCCTCGCGATCCTCGGCGGCGGCACCGGCATCCTCGCCGGATTCCTCGGCATCGGCGGCGGCATCGTCCTCGTCCCCACGCTGCAACTGCTCGCTTCGGTGCCCATCCGCAAAGCCGTCGCTGCCAGCACGTCCGTGATGTGGGTCACAGCCTCCGTCGGCGCTTCGATCAAGCTCTTCACGCTCCGCTCGCACGGCCAAGAAGTCTCCGACGCCCTCGCCCTCGGAGCCCCCATGGGCCTCGGCGCCCTCGTCGGTGCCTCGGTGGGTGCTCGCCTCGTGCACGTGGTGCCGCAGCGGGCCCTCCGCGCGATCATCGGCGTGGTGCTTGCGGTCGCGGGTGCCAGAATGGCAGGCTTCATGTAGTCCGTCACCCCAAAGCGGCATCCGGACCCATCGCCGAATGCCCCGGGCCGAAATTCCGATCAACAATCCGACCTCGGGCATCGGCCCGCCGTATGCAACCGAAACACTCACATGGGCCGCACGTCGCGGCCGACACGGGTAGGCAAAGGAAACACGACACCGATGGTCGCATTCACAAACAACATCAAGACCGCAGCCCTCATGGCAGGACTCGTCTTCCTGTTCATGTTCGTCGGCAACCTCATGGGCGGCATGCAGTATGTCATCGGCTTCGGCATCTTCGCCGTCATCATGAACGTCGGAGCATGGTGGTTCAGCGACACCATCGCCATCAAGTCCATGCGTGGCCAGCCCGTCGAACCAGGCGACTCGACCGGCCTCTACGAGATGGTCGAGGAGCTCTCCGCACGCGCCAAGCTGCCGATGCCCAAGGTCTACATCTGCCCGCACGATGCGCCCAACGCCTTCGCGACCGGGCGCAGCCCGCGGAAGGCAGCGGTTGCTGTCACGCACGGCGCGTTGCGTCTGCTGAATCGCCAGGAGATGGAGGGGGTCATCGGCCACGAGCTCGCGCACATCAAGAACCGCGACACACTCACCTCGACCATCG
>JBCCQU010000397.1:0-2466 GCA_039208875.1 Planctomycetota bacterium | reverse complement strand
CGAAGAACGACCGCATCTCGCTTCGCCATTTCGGAAAGGCGCTCGGGCCGTTCCGCGGTGATGATGGTGGGCCGGAGACAGCGGTCATCTCGCTCGAGACTGTTGTTGGACAGACGTATGAGGTCGAGTTCGATTTGCCGTTGCTCGGCACGTGGAACGGGCATGGTTCGCTGAAGGATCGGTTCCGAGTCTTTGCGGATGGCGGGCCGATCTTGGACACGACCTTTGATAAGGACGGCACGACGCACGACTATCCGCATGCGGCGAACATCGTGGCGGTAAATCTTGACCGCCGCGACTCGGTCGATCAGGCGTTCACGAGGGTGCGGGCGTCGTTCGTCGCGATGTTTCCACGGACGACGATGACGTTTGTTTCCGTGACGACAAGCAAGAACGAGCTGTGGACGCTGGACAACATCTATATCGGGCCGGTGCGGAGTACGGATGGCCTGATCGCTCGGTACGAGCTGAGCGAGACGACCGGCGAGCGGGTGGCTGATACCTCGGGGCGCGGCAACGACATGCGGGTGACCGGCTCGCCGAGTCTCAATACGGACGGGCTGTTCGGCTCGGGGATTAGGCCGTCGGCTGGTTCATACCTGCAGGGCACAACGACGATCGCGGGCGGCTCGCCGACGGGCTTTACGCTCGCGGCATGGCACCGCTTTGATGACTCGAGCGTGGCGACGCGGCAGTTGCTCGGCGGCATGAACGCTGCGCTGCTGGTGCTGCCGTCGCAGGATCGTCTATCGGCGACCATGCTCGATAATCGCGGGCAGCTTCATACGCTGAACGCCAGTTACAGCCGCGGCGTATTTGCTGACTGGACACACGTGGCGGCACGCTTCGATCCGGGCACGGGCCACTTCGATCTGTTCATCAACGGTGCGCGTGTAGCTCGCAACACGCTGGGCCAGCGAGGGGTGTGGGGTGCGCCGGATGACATTCTCGCGGTTGCGGACGCGAGCGGCTTCGCGCCATCCGAGACCGATGAGATGCGCATCTGCGATCGGGCGTTGAGCGATGCGGAACTGGTGCAACTGGCGACACCGCCGCCGATGTTTGCTGACGTCACCGATGCTGCGGGCTTCGGCGTGCTCGGCGCGAGCGACTTTCACCACGGATCATCGGTGCTGTTTGCGGATGTGAATGCTGACGGTCTGCTCGATGCGTTCATCAACGGCGATCGCAATGCATCTTTGCTCGTGAACAACGGCGACGGAACGTTTACGACGCAGCAGCTCGGCGATGGCAACGTACATCGGCAGGCTCAGTTTGCTGACCTGGATAACGATGGCGACGTTGACCTCTTCGCAGCGCGAGTCGGCACGATGCCGGGCATGTTCTTCAATCACGGCGATGGAACCTTTGACGTGGCGACCGAGCAGCTCTCGCACGCGCGCAACGCGGAGGGCGCGGCGCTGCTGGACCGAAACCGGGATGGCTTCATCGACGCGGTGGTGTTCGCGAAGACAGGCAATCATCTTGCAGACGCTGTCACGACGGAAGATCGTTCAGCGCGGATCATCTCGACAACGCCGACGCGTGATCCGGTGTTTGGGTTGAATGCTGGCGGCGACGCTGGCAACGGCGGCTATGCGGCAACCGGCGACGTGAACAACGATGGCACGCTCGACATGTTCTACCACTTTAATGGCGGGCGTTTGTTTGTCTCGTCCGAAGATCGTGTGTGGACGCCCGATCGGCGGGGGCTATCGGTGCACTTTTTGATCGCTGACAAGGCGGGTGCGTCGTTTGCTGATTACGACAACGACGGCGATCTTGATTTGTTCGTGGCTGACTACCGCCCGAGCAGTGCGAGCACGCTGTGGCAGAACGTGAGCGGTGTGTTCGTGAACGTGTCGACGGCGGCGGGGCTCGGTGCAACAGGGCGGCACCGCAGCGGCGCGTGGGGGGATGCGGACAACGACGGCGATCTTGATTTGTACATCACGACCGACGTCGGGCCGAATCTGTTCTACGAGAACAACGGCAACGGCACATTTACGCAGGCGGCCAGCGGTGCTGAGGGGCAGGACGGGGCGATCGATGCGGTGTTTGCCGATGTCGACAGCGACGGCGATCTCGACCTCGCGGTGACGTACGAAGACGCGCCGACGCGGCTGTATCGCAACAGAACCGGCAGCGAGGGCGTGGTGCGGGTGCGGGTGGTCGGCAGCGGCCTGCGGCGGACGAACACCAGCGGCATCGGCACACGCATTACGCTGCTGGATTCGGCCGGGCAGTTTGTCGCGATGCGCGAGATCGGCACGGCCAGTGGCTTTGGCGGGCAGAAGCCGCTTGAGGCGCACTTCGGCGGGCTAACGCCGACGGAAACGTACACGGTGCGGATCGGGTTCAACGGTCACACGCAGGAGTGGCCGGTGACGCCGGCGACGCTGAGCACGGTGGTGGGCGATCGCGTGATGCCGGGCTTGCTCGTGGCCACGGAGGCTGAGGCACCGG
>JBCCQU010000396.1:0-2470 GCA_039208875.1 Planctomycetota bacterium | reverse complement strand
GCGGGCGCGGCGAGCTCGGTGGGATCGATGGCGATGGCGGCAGCCAGCGGCGAGGCTGCGAGCGCACCGCCGAGGAAGACGTGGCACAGGGCTGTAAGTCTTTTCGTAAAGGTGTAGCCGGCGATCCAGGCCAGGGTGGGCAGCGCTAACACAACCGGCCAGGGATTGTGGAAGAAGAGCCAGAAGAGTGCGCATAGGCCGGTGAAGCAAATTGCGAATAACACAGCACCTAATAAAGCTGTGGATGTCGGCAGTGCTCCGGAAGGGATGGCGCGGCCTGCGGTGCGTGGATTTGCTGCGTCGATTTTGCGGTCGGCGATGCGGTTGACGAGCATCGCCCACGTGCGCGCGGTGACCATGCAGCCGACGATGAGCAGAATCTGCCCGGTGATTTTGGGGGCGGAGAGCGGTTCGGCTTGCTGTGACAACGCCAGCGCTGCGCCGAGCAAGGCGAACGGCATGGCGAAGACGGTGTGCGAGATTTTGATGTCGGCTGCGATGATCCGCAGGATCTGCGCAACCCGCGGGCTCGCTTCGGTGTTCGGGAGATCGGGCACGGTCGTCACGCGGCACTGTAGATGGACGCGATCGGCGGGAGGGCGGCGCGGCCGATTCGCCGGGTTTGGTTTAGCTGCAGTCGAAGAAGCTCTGGACGAACGTCGAGAAGTCATCGATGTCGAGCGAGCCGTTGCGGTCGGTATCGGCCCATGGGTCGGTGGCGAAAAAGCTGGTGACGAATGCTGAGAAGTCGTCGATGTCGAGCATGCCGTCGTGGTTCATGTCTGCCGGGCACAGGCGGCCGTCGGTGCCGAAGAGTTCGAGCGTGGCGCCGAGGAGTGTGACGTTGCCGCCGGCTCGGCCGTCGCCGAGTTGGAGCGTCCAGTCGCCGCGGCCGATCTCGTCCCAGAAAAAGCGCGACACAAACCTGAAGCCGGTGAGGTCGTCGGTGAAGTTGGTGTGCGGCGTGGTGAGTTGCACGACGGTGCCGCCGGGGCTGACGAGCGAGAGGGCGATGTCGCCGCGGTTGGCAGCGTCGATGTTGACGGTGAGCTGGGCGAACTCGACACGCAGATCGCGATCGATGGTGAAGGTGGTGGTAGCCGGTGTGCCCGGCTGGTTGTCGGGCGCGGTGATCGGCAGGCCGGTCGCGTTTGCTGACAGTTGCAACTCGGGCGAGACGGGCGTCCAAGATGCGGCGAGCGTGACGGCGGCTTCGGCGTCGATCGCGCCGAGGCCGAAGTCTTCGTTGATGTCTGTGCCCGCAGCATTGGTGCTCCAGGCTTCGCTGAACTGATCGGCGCGGCGTGCTGAATCGGCAAGGATGTGCACGACGTCGCGACGCGTGAGCGTTGGGTTTGCCTCGAGCACGAGCGCGACGATGCCGGCTGCGAGCGGTGCTGCGGCGCTGGTGCCGCCGAAGTTCTGCGTGTATTCGTCGGTGCGGAATGTGCTGAAGACGTTGCGTTGGTTGCCGCTGGAGTGGGCGACGAAGAAGTGTCCGGTGCCGCGTTCGTTGTAGTCGGCTCGGGTATCGAGATCGCCGACGCTGCCGACCGGGATGGAGAAGCGGTTGTTGTTGAGGGGGTCGTACTCGGGCCGATCGGCCGAGCCGCCGTTGCCGGCCGACCAGATGACGATGGTGCCGAGCCCGTCCCGGCCGAGGGTTGCGGCTTCTTCGACCGCGAGCGCGATGAGCGGGCTGACGCCGTCGACGTATGTGCCGACGGTTGCGTCGTAGCCCCACGAGTTGGTTTTGATTGACGTTGCAAGTTGCTCGTGCGTGAGCGCATCGACGATGGTGCTGACGAAGCCGGAGCCGAAGTTGTGATCGGCGAGTGTCGCGCCGAAGGCTGCGCCGGCTCCGCCGAGGTTGTTGTTGCCCGCGGCGGCTGCGATGCCTGCCACGCTTGTGGCGTGGTTGCGGACGACGGTCTGCGGCCGACTGAGCGCGGCGGAGAAGTTGGGCGCGAGATCGGGATGGTCGCGGCTGAAGCTGCGCTCGATGGTGCCGATGACCGAGCCTGCGCCGGAGTAGCCGAGAGCCCAGGCGCCGGCGACGCGTGAATCGGCCCCGGGCAGGACGGTGTTGTTGAACGTCCACTGGTCAGCGATGAACGGATCGGTCGGCGTGCGGAAGACGATGGGCCGGGCGTGGTCGACCTCGGCGTGCTCGACGCCGGGGACTTGCTGCAGGGCTTCGGCGATGGCTGCGGCGGCCTCAACGGTGCCGGCATCGATGGTGTGCAGGCGGCGCAGACCCGGGCTGGGCTGGGCGGCGAGGCCGGCGAGGGCCTGATCAGGCTGGGCGTCTTCAGCGAGCAGCACCAGCACTCGGGAGGTGAGCGTCCAGGTTTGGTCTGGCTGGGCGGGTTGAGGGTTGGCTTGCGGATCGGGTTGCGGGGTGAGCGGCGTGGCCTTGGCCTGCGGCGCGTCGAATCGCTCGCCCGCCTCCGCGACGAAGCGGGCGGAG
>JBCCQU010000395.1:0-2471 GCA_039208875.1 Planctomycetota bacterium | reverse complement strand
GGCATCGGTAACGGCGCGTCGATGATCATCATGGCTGGCATCATGGCGGCGATGCCCGGTGCGATCCAATGGGTCATCAACAACAGCATGCTCCGCGAGACGATCGTTGGCACGCTGCTGTTCGGCGAGGTCGAGCAGGGCTTCCAGCCGACGCTCGACTACTTCGGCCTGCTTCTGTTGCTCGGCGGCTTCGTGCTCGTCTGCGGCGGTGCGGTGCTCATCACCATCGCCCAGCGCCGAATCCCGGTGCAGCAGGCCAAGCACACCCGGGGCAGGCGAGTCATCGGCGGCCAACGCAGCTACTTGCCCCTCCGCGTGAACCACGGCGGCGTGATGCCGATCATCTTCGCGTCGAGCTTGATGATCTTCCCCTCGGTGATCTTCGGCTCGATCGCGGAAGCAACGCGGAACATGGAAGGCTTCTGGCCCACCGTGACGCAATGGCTGAGCGATCAGTCGCAGATGGGCGAGTTCCCGTACATCTTCCTCTACGTCATCATGGTCTACTTCTTCAGCTACTTCTGGATCACCGTCCAGTTCAACCCAGAAGAGATGTCCAAGCAGCTCAGAGATCACGGCTCGTTTATTCCGGGTCTGCGTCCGGGGCCGCGCACGGCTGAGTACCTCGAGACCGTGATGGAACGCATCACGTACGTCGGCGCAGCGGCGCTGGCGATCATCGCGGTGCTGCCCATGGTCGTGAACCGCTCGCTTGGCATCGACTTCAGCGTCTCGCAGTTCCTCGGTGGCACCGGTCTGCTCATCGTCGTCTCGGTCAGCCTCGACTTCCTGCAACGAGTCGAAGCAAACCTGATGATGCGCAACTACGCGGGCTTCCTCGGCGGGCAGGACGACGGCAAGGCGAAGCGGATCCGCGGACCTCGCGGCTGACGATCCGTGCGCGCGTGGTGCAAAGATGCCAGCGCTGTTTCACGGCTTGATGCCGCTGCTGCGAGTGGTGGTGAGATCCTCCGATCGACGCTGTCGGTCTCGGCGCACGCTGGCGTCACACCGGCAGAGGTCGAGCGAGCGATTGCTGAGCGGATCGCGGCTGCTGGTGCCACGCCGGTCACGCCAGATGTATTCCCCGCGTGCGCATCGATCGCTGTCAACGCCGAGATAGCACACGCTGTGCCTTCAACCTCACCGCTCCAGCGAGGAGACCTGGTGACCGTCGATGTGCCGGTCTGCGTGGGTGGCTGGTGGTCCGACCAAGCCGATTCGGTGGTTGTGGGGGGCGGAACGCATGATCTGATCATGGCGGCACGCTCGGTTGCGAGGGCAATGTTCAACCGGATCCGGCCCGGTGTGCTGTGGTCGGCGGTCGCGGAGTCGGCCAGGAGCGAGGCTGCCCGGCTTGACGTGCGGCTTGTCGCAGGCCTTGCTGGGCATGGGATCGGCCGGGATCTGCACGAGCCGCCTGTCGCGTGGCTCGAGGGCGGCCAGGACTTCACGCTGTTGCCGGGGCTGTGCGTCACGCTCGAACCCGTGGTGACCACCGGCTGTGGTGAGGCGGCCGTCGGCGGGGATGGTCTCACGCTTGTGACGATGGATGGCCATCTGGCCGCGGGAGCCGAACGAGCCGTCGTCGTGACCCGCGATGGAGCCCGGGTGCTCGGTAGAGATGGGGATTTCGGATGGGAGCCGAGGTGACACTCCTCGCAGGCCGGTCTATCATCCTTTTCGCACCGGAGCCTTTCACGGCCTCGGTCGCTGTTGTCAATCTGCAGCCGTTGTATCAGAGTCGCGCGATCCGTCGTGCGGGGAAGGGGTGCTTCCCATGAAGGTGAAAGCAAGCGTCAAGCGGCGCACCAAAGACTGTCAGATCGTCCGCCGTCGCGGCAAGGTCTATGTCATCAACAAGAAGAATCCCCGCTTCAAGCAGCGTCAGGGCTGAGTCGGATTTGGGGTTGAGATGAGTTTGTCCGGGCGAGAGTCGCCCGTTGTGCGCAGGAGCCGCCATGCCGCGTATCGCAGGTACGGATATCCCGGATCGCAAGAAGATCTACTACGCCTTGCAGTACGTGCATGGCATCGGTCCGAAGTTCGCTGCCGACATCCTGACCGAAGCGAACATCAATCCTGAGACCCGAGCCAACGAGCTCGACGATCAGGCGATCGCTCTGATCAACGGCATCCTGGACAACAGCTATGTCGTCGAGGGTGCTCTGCGTCGCCAAGTCGGCCAGAACGTCCAGCGGCTCAAGGACATCCGCTGCTACAAGGGCATGCGTCACCGCATGGGCCTGCCCGTGCACGGCCAGCGCACCCGCTGCAACGCCCGCACCCGCAAGGGTCGCAAGAAGACCGTGGCCGGCAAGAAGGGCGTCAAGGGCTAATCCCACACCAGACACACCCGCACCCACGAGAAGCTGTCCCGGTGCGAAGCGAGCAAGAGACCCATGGCAAAGAAGCCCAAGAAGATTCGCAAAAACGTGGTCAAGGGCATCGCCCACATCAAGGCCACGCAG
>JBCCQU010000394.1:0-2481 GCA_039208875.1 Planctomycetota bacterium | reverse complement strand
CTCGTCGTCAAGAATGGCCACGAGAATGTCAGCGGGTGTCTCGCCACGGAACGCTCGGCCGCCGGTCAGGCACTCGAACAGCACACAACCGAACGCCCAGATATCCGTCCGCCGATCGACGCGCCGCCCGCGGGCCTGTTCGGGCGACATATAGCCGATCGTGCCCATGATGCGGCCTTCTTCGGTCTTGAGATTGTCGAGCGTCGGCGCTTCGAGATCGCCGGCCTCGGCTGCCGCGCCGGCCCAGCCCTTCTGCGCTTTGGCAAGCCCGAAGTCCAGCACCTTCGCGACGCCATCGTCACGCAGCCGCACGTTGGCGGGCTTGAGGTCGCGATGGATCACGCCTCTCTCGTGCGCAGCTTCGAGTCCCGACGCGAGCTGTCGGCAGATCCGCAAAGCTTCCGCGGTGTTCATCGGCGCGCCGGTGAGTAGCCGCTCGGCCAGCGATTGCCCCGCGACGTATTCCATGATCAGCAGGTCATGTTCGACGCCGTCCGGCGTTGTGTCGCGATCGAGCCCGAACACCTGACAGATGTTGGGATGGTTGAGGCTCGCGAGCAGCTTCGCTTCACGCTGGAAACGCTGTGACTGCTCGTCCTCGACACTCTTGCTATCCGGCAACACCTTGATGGCGACGTCACGCTCGAGCCGATCATCGTGGGCGAGGTACACGACGCCCATGCCGCCGCGACCGATCTCATTGAGAACGCGATAGCCGCCGAGCTGTTCGGGGAGCTGATCCACAGCAGCAAGCGTATGGCTCGCCCGGGCTCAGCGGGTCGCGGTCCGGCACTTTATGGATAGCCGATTTGGTAGTCCTTCTCGCCGACGAAACGCTGCCCTTCGATGATCGCTCCAAGGCAGTGCGTGGTGTATTCGAACGGATCGCCCGAATACATCGCAACGTCGCCATCCTTGCCGACTTCGAGCGACCCGACGCGATCGTCGATGCCGAGGATGCGTGCAGCATCGATGGTGATCGATCGCAGCGCCCGATCGAAGCCGAGACTGCCGTAGCCCGCTGCGACGCCGGCCTCGAACAGCACGACGCGTACTTTCGGCACGTACGGCTCATAGCCGCTCTGAATCGCGAAGGTCACGCCGGCATCACTGAGAAGTTTCGCTGTCTCGTAACTCTGGTTGCTCGCTTCGCCGACAGCCCGTGCCATCGTAGGATGCAGCAGCACCGGCGTATCCGCAAGCTCATCTGTGAACAGGTAAGCCTCAGCGGCGCCGTCGAGCCAGAGCGTGAAGCCGAACTCCTCAGCCAATCGCAATGCCGTCGCGATGTCCTGCGCGCGGTGGGCTGTGATGATCATCGGCGTCTCGCCATTCAGCACGGCGGCGAGCGCTTCCATGGCAAGATCGCGCGCAGGCGGCGACCCCGGCTTCGCATCGGCATCACCGTCGTCGGTCGCATCTTCATCGGCATCGTTTTGCTTGCTCTCCCACCGCTCCCACTTCGCTGCGTATTCCTGAGCCTTGATGAGCCGATCACGCAGCATCGCGACCTGCTTGCCGCGTGTGCCCGGGCTCTTGCCGCCGCCCTTGATCGCTTGGGCTCCCAGCGTCGCGGTTACCGCAGCATCGGCGCGGACGGTCACGTCCTCCATTGTGTCGCCGGCTGTCTTGACGATTACCGTCCGGCCCGTCACGAGCTCGCCCGGCGCGTGGCCGGTGTGAATCGTCGTCACGCCAAACGAACGGATGTAACCAACGAGCTTGTCGCGTGTGTTGTACGCGTCGAACGCGCGCAGCTGCGGCTGCAACGGGGACGACCTTTCGAGCATGTCCTGGTCGTGATCGACGTTGAAGATCCCGGTAAGCCCGGCCGTGGCGCGCACATCGACAAGCCCCGGCGTCGTGACCGCACACTCGATGATCTCGTAGTCGTCGGGGATCGGCGTTGACGCAGCGGGACCTACAGCCTCGATCTTGCCTTGTGCATCGATAACGACAACGCCGTCGGTGATCGTCGGCCCTGCCGCCGTATGCAATGTCTCGGCCTTCACCGCGATCTGCGCGGATGCCGCGGCCGGCACAAGCATTGCAAGCACTAGCATGCCCACAGCAATCGGCTGGAGCTTGGTCATCACTCGCCTCCCCGCAGCATCACGCTGCCGAAGCTCGACTGCCGACCCTGACGCATCAGGTAGTCGTAGCAGCAGAAGTACGGCTCGGTGTCGTGGCTCGCGCCGTAGCCGCCGAAGGCATACAGCCGGTCGTCCTCATCGCTGCGATCAAACGCGAGTTGGCCCTCGACATACGTCTGCTCGACAACGGTGTAGACGCTGAACGGATCATCCGACAGCACGATCAGGTCGGCATCCTTGCCCGGCGTAAGCGAACCAATCCGATCCGAGAGATCGAGCATCTCCGCGCCCGCGAGCGTGACGCTTGCGAGCGCCCCCGCGCGCGACATCCCGCCGCGGATCGCAAACGCTGCCATGCGTAGGAAGATGCGGCTATCGGTGATCCAGT
>JBCCQU010000393.1:0-2500 GCA_039208875.1 Planctomycetota bacterium | reverse complement strand
GGGAAGTTCAGCACGGCCCGCTGCGTCGACGCGCCGTAGAGCACGTCGGCCGGCACCGACATCTCGCCCATCGAGTCCTTCTCGGTGCGTGTTTCTTGGCTTGCGTTGAGTGCTGTTTGCGTCATGCGAAGGTGCTCCGAAAATCAACCGGACGGGTGTGTTGGCTGTCGCGTTACTCTATCTTGACAACCTCGGCCGAGCCCGTCGGTAACGAGGGAAGCGCCACCGCCGCGCCGTGCTGCCCGCGACGGATCAGCACCAACTCCCGAAGGAGCACCCGCATGCCTTTCCAGGCCCTTCTTTCGATCGCCGCTGTCTGCGTTATCGCTGCCGCGACGGGCGTCGCCGATGCCCAGTCCCGCCGTCGGCCCGGGGGCGCGACGCCGAATCAGGCGCCGCCGCAGCCGTCGTCACCCAGCGGCGGACAGACAACGCCGGATCTGGAAACGGAAGAAGTCGAAGAGTTCGAGCCGAGCCCGTATCTCAAGCTCATGAAGCCGAAGACGTGGCGCTTCCGCACCGATGTCACGGTCGTTGCATACGACGATCCCAACGCGATCGCGGAGCGGCGGATTCCGAACATCATCCCGCTCGAGTTCAATCGTGCGACGGTGGTGTATCCGTTTGTGCCGACGACCGGCTCGTCATTCGTTGCCAAGGACCGCAACGAGGAGCTGCGCGTTAAGGGCTCGGTCACGCTCGACGAGCGGCTGGAGATCAATGAGTTTGAGATCATCGACGCGACCGCGGCCGGCTTGCCGAGGCACTCGGGGACGCATCGCCTGCAATGGCAGATACCGCAGAACGACAACGGCTACGTCGTCCGCGAAATGAAGCTGATGATCGAGCAAGACGTCACGACGCACGAGACTATGTTCGATGAGCGTCAGGCGCGGCGCGTGAATTGGCCGAAGGACCCATGGCCGCCGGTTGCGCAGAGCACGTTCGAGCCGCAGTTGTTCATCGACCGAGGCTTCCGCCGCAACTACAACAAGCGGCCGATCCGTGAGTACCTCAACAAGCTGACGAACGGCAAAGAGCCGACGTACCTCAAGCCGGTCGTCCTCGCGAAGTGGATCGCGGGCAACGTCGCGCAAGATATTCAGCCGAGCGGCACCGGCCTGACGTTCGACCGCACCGGCGTGATCCAGGGCCTCGAGCCGCAGGACCCGGGCATCACCATCCGCGATGGTCGCGGCTCGCCGATGGACCTCGCCGTTGTGCTGTGTGCTGTTTATCGCGAAGCAGGACTGCCGGCCCGGCTCGTCATCGGCTACGACGAGCTCGCCGAGCGCGAGGAAGACCTGTACCTCGAAGGCGAAGTCGGCGGCCGGGTGACAGACCTCCGCGTATGGGTCGAGTTCTGCCTGTTCGACGATGTCGAGCGCACACTGTCGTGGATACCCGTGGATGTCTACGCGATCCGCGACGCGTCAAGCCGGCTGCGTGATGACTTCCTCGATCGGCCGCTTGAGTTCTTCGGCACGCACGACGAGCTCGACGAGCTCATCCCGTTCGCGTTCCACTTCCATCCGCCGACCAATGTGACTGCCTACGGCTCGGTCGGATTCTGGGGATGGAATGCCAGCCCTACGCCTCGCGGTGCCAGCCAGTTGCTGCGCTTCGATGTGAGCCGGGCACCCAACCGCGGCGGCCGACGGTAGTAAATCAGCCTGCGACAGCGCCGGTCGGCGAGCCGTCGATCGGGTTGTTGAAGTGGCCGTCCTGGATCGGCACGATCACCTCGAGCACGTGCTGCAGCACGCTGGCCGGCGATCCGACCGCGTCGACCTCGTGGATGATGCCGGAGTCGTAGAAGTCGAGCACCGGCGCGGTTTCAGCCTCATACACCTCCCAGCGGTTACGGATCACGTCTTCGCGTGCGTCATCAGCCCGATTCTCTTTCAGAGCTCGACGACGAAGGCGCTTAATCATCGCTTCCTTGTCTCCGCACACGAGATGAATCACGCCGAGCACCTCGATGTGCTCCTGCATGAGTTCGGCCTGGTGCACGTTGCGCGGGATGCCGTCGAGGATCAGCACATCGTCGTGCGGCTTGTACAGGCTGAGCGTCGTCTGCGCGTGGATGTTCTCCGCCCACATCGACACGGTGGCATCGTCCGGCACGAGCTCGCCGCGGCTTGAATACTCGTAAAAAATCTCGCCGAGCGGCGAGTGGATATCGAGGCTGCGAAAAATGTCCCCGCACGACAGATGAAAGAAGCCGGGGATGCGGCCGAGGATCTTGCCCTGCGTGCCCTTCCCGGCTCCCGGTGCTCCGAACAGCAACACTGTCTGGTACTTGTCCATCGCCGACTGCTCCGTATCGGTCTCGATATCTGCAGCGACGCTCACCGCTGCGGAGATGATGCTACACGCATCACACCGTTCGGCCAGTGATACATCGACTCCAAGATGGCAATTCCATCGCGTGAGCCTGCACAAATGAAAAGCCCCGGACACATCGCCCGGGGCTTCGAAACACTCGATATCGGTCCGC
>JBCCQU010000392.1:0-2506 GCA_039208875.1 Planctomycetota bacterium | reverse complement strand
CGGGAGGCATCTCGTTCGACACCGTGCGGGCGATCGCCGAGACGGGCGTCGACCGCGTGAGCATGGGCGCGCTGACGCACGGCGCGGTGTCGGTCGATGTCGGCCTCGATGCGTTGGACGAGAGAGGCCCGCGTTAGACAGCCGAAGCGATCTGCTTGGCGAGATCGGCAGCATCGTCCTCAAGATCACCCGGCTGCCAGCGGATGTCGAGGCCCGTGCCTCGGCCCGCTGCGGGGAACGCCGGGATGATGTGAAAATGAACGTGCATGACCGCCTGATGCGCCTCGGCGCCGTTGTTCTGCAGCACGTTGTACGCCTTGGCACCCGTGGCCTTGCACACCGCCCGGCACAGCCGCGGCAGCACCCGGCCGAGCGCCGCTGCTGACTCGTCCGACAGCTCGTCGAGCGTGGCTTTCGCCTCCTTCGGAATCACCAGCGTGTGCCCCCGGCTCAGCGGCCCGATATCGAGAAACGCGAACACGAGATCGTCCTCGTACACCTTGTGACTCGGAATCTCGCCCGCGATGATCTTGCTGAAAACGGTTTCGGCCATGCCACAGATTACCGCGGCGTACCCTGACCGCATGGCTGCGCACCAAGACTCGGCAACCCAGACCGCACCGGCCCGGCGGCCCATCCGCCCGCTGCCGACCATGGTCGCCAATCAGATCGCAGCCGGCGAAGTCGTCGAACGACCCGCATCGGTCGTCAAAGAACTCGTCGAGAACGCGATCGATGCCGGCGCCACCCGCATCCGCGTCGAACTCGAAGCGGGCGGCATCGAGCTCGTCCGCATCACCGACGACGGCTGCGGCATACCGCCGGACGAATTGCCGCTCGCCATTGCGCCGCACGCAACCAGCAAGCTCGATGACGCCGAGCAACTCGAACGCATCGCCACGCTCGGCTTCCGCGGCGAGGCGCTCGCATCGGTTTCGTCAGTCGCGCGCGTGAGCATCCGGAGCCGAACAGCCGACAGCGCTTCGGCCCACGAGATCGACGCAGCCGGCGCCGAAGTCTCCGCTGTTCGCCCCGCGTCGGGTCCGCCCGGCACGACCATCTCCGTGCGCACGCTGTTCTTCAACACGCCCGCCCGACGCAAGTTTCTCCGCACGCCGACGACCGAGCAGAGCCGATGCGCCGACGTCGTCCGCGACATCGCGCTGGCGCACCCCGCCATCGGCTTCGACCTTGTGACCAACAGCACGCGCACGCTGCTGAGCGCGCCCGCGGGCCAATCGCCTCGTGCACGTGCGTTGTCGATCCTCGGCCAAGAGCTCGAGCCGGAACTGCTTGAAGTCTCGGTCGATGGCGGCGACGACGAGCGGGGCGTGTCGCTGTGGGGCCTCATCGGTCGGCCCGCGATCGCACGCGGCAACGCACGCGGGCAGCACCTGTTCATCAATGGCCGGGCTGTGCGCGACAAGACCATCCAGCACGCCATGCGCGAGGCGTACCGCGGCCTGATCGATCCGACGCGAACACCGACCGCGGTGCTCATGCTCGAGGTGCCGCCGATCGCTGTCGACGTGAACGTGCACCCGGCCAAGTCCGAGGTGCGCTTCCGCGACCAATCGATGGTGCACAGCCTTGTGCATCGCACGGTGCGTGACGCGCTGCGGGCTGCCGACCTTGTGCCCGCTGCAGCTTTGCCGACACAAGCACCCACGCGAGAAACCCCAGCCTTCGGTGCGCGAGACGGCGTAACGAGCGCACCATCGGCCGGCGATGCGCAGGCGTTTGTCGACTTCTTGAAGCACGACGCACCGCAGCAGGCCTCAGCAAGATTCGACTACGACGCTGTGCGCACATCGCTCGAGGCTGGCGATACACCACCGGAACACTCTGCACCGGCGCCGCCGCCGGCTCCATCACCGCTGCCGCCGATGCGTTCCGCACGGCTGTTGCAGGTGCACAACTCGTACGTGATCGCTGAGGAAGATGACGGTGTGGTTATCGTCGATCAGCACGCGTTGCACGAGCGGGTGATGTTCGAGGAACTGATGGGCCGCGTCGAGGCGGGTCCGCTCGAGAGCCAGCGGCTGCTGTCGCCGGGCGTCGTGCCGACCACACCGGAGCGCATCGATAGGCTGGGCGAGCTCGGGCCGTTGCTTAGGCGCATCGGCATCGAGGCCGAGCCGATGGGGCCACGAACGATCGGTGTGCACGCGTTCCCGACGCTGTTGTTCGAGCGGGGCGTTGAGGCCGAGGCGTTTGTTTCCGACCTGCTCGACCGTGCCGAGACCGATGACTTCGTGCCGGATTCCGAGGCTGCGCTGCACGAGGTGCTCGACATGATGGCGTGCAAGGCCGCGGTAAAGGCCGGCGACAAGCTCAGCGAAGGCGAGCTCGGCGAGTTGCTCGCGATGCGCGACCGCGTCGAGCGATCAACATCGTGCCCGCACGGCCGGCCAACGACAGTGTGACTCAGCATCGCCGACCTTGAGAGGCTTTTCCATCGGCGTTGAATGCGACAAGAGCGATTGTCGCCGCGCGTGAGCTAGCG
>JBCCQU010000391.1:0-2540 GCA_039208875.1 Planctomycetota bacterium | reverse complement strand
CCGCGAGGCCGAGCAACGCCTCGCCGACCAAAAAGTCTCGGTCGATCTCGCCTTCGTGTTGCACGAGGCCGCCCGCCAATGCGAGCTCATCGGCGATCACGCCTCCAACATCGCCCAGCAGGTCATCTACTCCGTCACCGGCAAGATTGTCCGCCACGTCGAAGGCGAATGGATCGACGTCCACGGCTCGCCCTGACAAGTCGCGACCGCTCGGCCAGTCATCTCACAACCACGGCCGCGACCTCCCGCAGCCCTCGGCACGCTGTCACAACATCATCCTCCGTCGTGAACGGCCCAACGCTCAGCCGAATCGCACCCGTGCCGAGCGACCCAAACGTCGCGTGCGCACGCGGCGCACAATGCAAACCCGCCCGCGTCAGCACGCCATGGTCCGCCTCGAGCTGACTCGCGATGACGTCCGCATCCAGCGACTCGTGCACCAGGCTGAACACGCCGACGCGGTCATCCACCTCGCGCGTGCCAAGCAAGCGATAGCCGTCCCCCTCGCCCGGCAGTTCCGCGAGCGCCGTTGCGATCAGCCGCTCCTCGTGCGCACGGATTGCGTCCATCCCGCGGTCCATCAGCCACTCCACGCCCGCGAGCAACCCCGCGATGCCGACCGTGTTGTGCGACCCCGGCTCGAAGCGGTCCGGCATCTCCGACGGCTGAATGTCGTCCTCGCTCCGCGAACCCGTGCCGCCCTCACGCAACGGCAGCATTGCCTCTTCCAGCCCGGGCCGAATCCACAACGCCCCTGTGCCCAGCGGGCCCAGCAAACCCTTGTGCCCCGGGAACGCCAGCAGATCAATGCCCATCGCTTCGACATCGATCGGCACATGCCCGATCGACTGGGCCGCATCGACCAGCAACGGCACGCCTCTGCTCCGGCACACCTCGCCGATTTTCTCGATCGGTTGCAGCGTGCCGGACACGTTGCTGCCGTGCACCGCTGCGACCAGCGCCGTGTCATCGCGAATCGCTGCATCGACCGCCGCCGGCTCGACCAGCCCCGTGGCTTCATCCGCCGCGACGCACGACCACTCCGCCTCACCATCGTTCATCAGCCGATTGAACGGCCGGAGCACCGAGTTGTGATCCATCGCCGTCGTGACCACGTGCACCGGCCGATCAACGCGCGCAACCCGACGCTTGGCCACGATGCCCTTGATCGCGAGATTCAGCGCATCCGTCGCGTTCAGCGTGAAGATCAAGTGCTCGGGCGAGTGCCCGCCAAACAGTGCACACAACCGCTCGCGACACCGCAGCAGCATGGCCGCACCATCCCGCGCCTCGGCGTACGCACCACGCCCGGGCGATGCCCCCACTTCCGTCGCGTACCGCAGCATGGCCTCGTGCACACTGGCCGGCTTGGGGAACGAAGTCGCCGCGTTATCCAGGTAGATCCGTCGTGCCTGCATCGCGTGATGCTACGCGAAATCACCCAACGCTGACTCGATTGACGAAATCACCGCTTGTAGAACGGCAACGGCACAATCTCGCCGCCGATCGTGGCCCGGCCCGTGTCCACTTCCACCGCCGTGCCAGCCTCCGCCTTTTCGCGGTCGACATACGCCATCGCGATCGGGTAATCGAACGTCGGGCTCAGGCAGCCGCTCGTGACCTCGCCTGATTCCGCTCCGCCGATCTTGACCGTCGCGCCCTGCCGGGCCGCCCGTCGGCCCTCGAGCTTCAGCCCTGCCAGCACCCGCGCCGGCCCGCCCTCGTCCCGGGTCTTCCGCAGCGCGTCCTGACCGACAAAGTGCTCGCCGCGATCGTCGTCCGACTTATCCAGGCTTATCGCGAAGCCCAGCCCCGAGGCCAGCGCGTTGATGTCCTCGCCAAGCTCATGGCCGTACAACGGCATGCCTGCCTCCATCCGCAGCGTGTCGCGTGCGCCCAGCCCGGCCAGCTTGATCGGCGCATCGTCTGCCTTCAGGTCGACATCTTTAAACATGAGCTGCATGGCCATCGAGATCGCCTTGGCCGGCAAGATCGCCTCCACGCCGTCCTCGCCCGTGTAGCCCGTCCGAGACACCAGCACCTTCATAATCATCAGATTCTTCTGCGTGAACCGGTACTTCTTGAGCGTCGGAATCTCGCTCGAGAATCGCCCGATCTCCTCAATCACGCCGGGTCCCTGCACCGCAACCATCGCCGTGCTTTCGGTCTGATCGTCGATCGTGCACACCAACTCGCCCGATGCCTTGATGGCCTCGAACTGCGCGATCACCTTGGCGCGATTCGATGCATTGGCAACGACCAAAAACTCTGTCTCATCGAGCCGATACACGAGCACATCGTCGATCACGCCGCCGGTCTCGTTGCACATCAGCGCATACCGGCACTGCTTCTCAGCCATGTCGTAGATCTTCCGCGTGCACGCCCGCTCGAGCAGCCGCCGCGCGTGCCGGCCCTTGATCCGAAGCCGGGCCATGTGCGAGACGTCGAACACGCCGCCCTTCGTGCGCACCTGCCGGTGTTCCTCGACGATGCTCGTGTAGCGGATGGGCATCTCCCAACCGGCGAAGTCGACCATCTGT
>JBCCQU010000390.1:0-2546 GCA_039208875.1 Planctomycetota bacterium | reverse complement strand
GCTCGCCGCATCGTCCTGCAGCACGCTCGGGTTGGCCTGCACCTCGCCCGGCGGCGGCAAGAACACCTCCATCGCGATAAACCCCGCCGCCCCGAGCCCGACCATGATCGCCAGCCGCTTCCGCTTCTTTGGATCCATCACGCACCCCCGCCCGGCGCAGCACGCCACACGAGCGAAGCTTCCAGCTGCACGATGGAGTTGCCGTCGTCCTCGCGACCGGTTGCCGTCAGACGCACCGAATTCACCGCGACATATGGCACGTCACGATGCAGCGATTCGAGCCAACGCCCAACAGCCGCTGCAGATCCGCGACACCGTGCCGTGAGCGGCACCTCCGTCGCAAACTCACCGTCCCGCGCCGAGCCCACATCCATGCGATCCACCGCCAGTCCGGCGTCTCGACCAAGCTCGACCAAACGACCAACCTCTTCGTTGAGTTGCTCGATCGGCTTGGGACCAGGCCCGGCCTGATCGATGATCGCTCGCACCGACGCAAGCTCGGCGCTCGTGCTCGCCACATCCGCCTTCGCCGCGTCAAGTGATGCGCGCACCGCGGCCTCTGCATCTCCGGCCTCACGCTGCGCACGGCGCGCTTCCAACGCCGGCATCACACCAAGCATTACAGCGGCAGCGGTCGCAGCCGTGCACACCACCAACACCATTGCGATGAATCGAGAGCCAGTCACGAGTCACCGCCTTCAGCTGTTGCCGACACCACCCGGGCCGGCGGTACGAGCTCACCGCGGACCTCGAATCGCACGCGGCCGCCGTTCTCCTCGCTCCGCACCGGGCGAACATCTTCAAACACACCCGTGGCCTGCAACTGCGAGCACAACTCGAGCACCGCCAACTGCTCCTCGCCCGACCCCCGCATGACAAGCGTGAGCCGACCCGCGCCCTGAGCACCGGTCAGCGAAAGCTCATCGAGCCAGGCTCGACCTTGCACTGCCGACGTCAGATATCGCACCGGCACGCTCCAGTCGGCCCGGTCGCGCACGCTGCGGACAGCTCGCTCTCGTGCGCGCAGGCCGGCGAGTTCTGCTTGCATCGCAGCGACTTCAGCCGTCGCGGTCGCGACCTCCGCCTCAAGCGGCGCGATCGCGAGACGTACGCCGCGCCGGTGTGAATAGGCGTCGGCACCCGCGACCGAACCGACGACACCTGCCGCAGCCAGCCATACCGCTCCGACGGCCAGCCACGCCCGCCGCGTGCGCGTGTCCTGTCGCTGCCGCCGGCGGATGGCCGGGGTGAAATCGGGGCCGCGCGTCTTCATGCCGCCACCTCCGTCGCAGCACCCGCTGCTTTCAACAAGCCGGCCGCGTGCCTTGCCAGACCCAGAGCAGCCGCAGCTGAAGACGCCGCCTTACCTTCTCGCAACGGCACTACCTCGACATCGAGCTGAGCGGACATCCAATCAAGATATTCCTCATCGTCGCCGCCGCCGCCCGCGATCCAGAGCTTGGGCTCGAAGCGATCGGGCCAACACCGGCGAACGAACGCAAGTGACGCGCGCGCTTCGTCGGCCGCCTTAATGCCGAAGGGCTGAATCGACGCCGAGACCGCCGCAGCCAGCGACCGATCCTGCCGACGGCCGACCGTCGACACCCACCGCGCGAGGCCGGCCGACAACCGCGCTCGTTCCTGCACAGCCGCAACAACGCGTCGGAAGCCAAGCGACTTCAACGGCCGCTCGAACAGCACCTGCCCATCAGCAGCCGCGACGAACGAAGCGTTTGACCAACCCGCATCAAGCACGCATCGGATCGGGCCGCCGTCAGCGACTGCCTGCGCGAGCGCCCAAGCGCTCGGCCGGAGTGCCGTCGCCTCAATCCCTGCAGCAGCTAAACCATCGAGCAAAGGCTCGGCATCGGCGTGCGCACACACAACACCCACCGCACGCGATCGCTGATGCCCCACAGCCCCTTCCGGCGACCAGATCGCTAACTCGAAGCTGGTGGTCGATACGGGCTCGCCGCCGCCATCGCCGAGGGCAGCCGAGGCCGGCCGAGCCGCCCGAGCGAGCTGCGCGCGCGCAATCTCATCGACTGGCGCTCCCGACTCCGCTGGCGGCAGATCCATCGGGGCGTGACTCAGTAGCGACTTCGGGATCGCGACTTCCGCAGCGGAGCCGGGCGCTCCGTGTCGCCACAGGACGCCGGCGATGTCAGCCATCTCGTCAACCGAATAAGGCTCATCCGGCGCGCGTCTGGCCAGAGAGATACATCGCTCTTCGCCGCGCCCATCGACCCAACCCGCGTGAACGCACGCGGAACCTAGATCGAGGCCGACGCCGACCGATGGCGATATGCGGAGGGGGACGCGTTTCATTAGCCCACCCCCGCGGATGCCGTGACATCGAACAACGGGAGGAACATGCTGATCGCCACGCCACCGATCATCACGCCCATGAACGCGATGATCACCGGCTCGACCGTCTTCGTCAGCGATCGCACCGCCTGCTGATTGTCTTCATCGAAGTAGTCGCTCATCGCGGTCAGCACGCTCGCGAGCTTGCCGCCGCTCTCGCCGTTGCGCACAGCCTCCGC
>JBCCQU010000389.1:0-2553 GCA_039208875.1 Planctomycetota bacterium | reverse complement strand
CGAAGCTCGCATGGCCGACGCCGCCACCCAATTGCCCGGCATCGCCTCCCAACCATGACCCCGTCTCGACAGAACGGCACCGCTCCGACCGTCGCCATCTTGGGCGCCGGGTGCTCAGGAACAGCCGTGGCGCGAGAGCTGTTGGAACAGGGCTTCGAAGGCGACATCCACCTCATCGACGCGCGTTCCGACTTTTCCCGAAGCCAGCGGTGGTGTTTCTGGGAAAAGGCGGACAGCCCTCTCGGCCAAATGGCGTCGCATTCTTGGGACTGTTGGAAAGTGGATGATCTTGGGATGGCGACGACCAGCCACTCCGAGCGTTATCGCTACTTCCACATCCCATCTCAGCAATATTTTGCGCGGGAGCACGCCAAGTTGGCGGCGTCCACCCATGTGCACCTGCATTTGGGGGAGCGGGTTCTCTCCACGGAACCGCTCCCCAACGGCCACACGGTTGTGACCGGTGGACTGGAATCGAGCAACGACAGCGAATCGAGCAATCGCGTGCCACTACTAGGTGACATCCCGATTCTGGGCCAGCTGTTCCGGAGCGATCAGGAGTCCACGAGCGAGACGACGCTGTTAGTTTTTATTCGTCCGACGATTTTGCGTGATGATCGGTTTGCCGATTTGCGGTATCTTTCAGAGCAGGATGTTGAGGCGGCCGGATTGCCGCCGGATGTGCCGCAGAGCGAGCCAGTGCTGATGCACTGAGCGAGCGCACCTGCGTGTGAAAGGCGTTGGAGCTGATGCCTGCAGCGACAGAGGTAGATTCAGAGGCACGAGCCGGTATCGCTGAGCCATATCAGCGCATTGATGCGCTACCAGCGTCGGTGTCATCGCTGTACGTCGAGCGCGTCCCGATCGTGTTTGCGCGGCGTCATGGTTTGTTAGGTTTTCGAGGCGAGCGTGAGGACGTGTTGCTCGTCTCGGCGCAGCCACTCCGTGAAGATATGACCGACGGCGTCGCGCGGTTGCTTGGCAAGCCCGTCCACCATCGCGTGCTTGCCACGGATGATGCCGACGAGCAGATCGCTGCAGCGACAAACGCGGCGTATCGCGACTGGGGGCATGACGCAAGCAGCTTGGCTTCCGTCGCTGAGAAAGGTCGCGGGCAGGAGCCATCCTCGACCGCGAGGGTGGAAGACCTGCTGGACGCGAGCGGGCGTGCGCCGGTGATCCAGGTTGTCAACGCGCTGCTGCTCGAAGCGTCAAGAGTCAAGGCTTCCGACATCCACCTGCAACCGACCGCCGACAAGCTGATCGTGCGGATGCGCGTGGATGGTGTTCTTGAGGACCGCCACTCCCTCCCCACTTCAATCCGCGACGAAACGGTGAGCCGCGTCAAGGTCATGGCTGGCATGAACGTCGCCGAGCGCCGATTGCCACAAGATGGACGCACGTCCGTCGACGTCGGGGGTCGAGAGATCGATCTGCGTATATCCAGCGTACCGAGTGCAGACGGTGAACGAATCGTAGTACGTCTGCTCGATCAGACCTCTGTACTGCTGAGCCTCGATGGTATTGGTATGGAACCGGACACGCTCGCAAGGTATCAGCGTGTGATCGCTGGTGAGCACGGGATCGTGCTGGTGACCGGCCCGACAGGCAGCGGGAAGACGACAACGCTGTACGCGTCGCTGATGTCGATGGACCGGACGACTCGCAACGTGCTGACGCTTGAGGATCCAGTCGAGTACCGCCTGCCAGGCGTGAGCCAGGCGCAGATCAACGATCGCATCGGGTTCACGTTCGCGAGCGGGCTGCGGAACATCCTCCGCCAGGACCCTGATGTGATCATGCTCGGCGAGATCCGAGACCACGAGACCGCGGTGATGGCCATGCAGTCGTCACTGACTGGTCACCTGGTGCTGTCGACACTGCACACCAACGACGCGGCGTCGAGTGTCACACGGCTGTTCGACCTCGGGCTTGAGCCATACCTTGTCGCGAGCTCGTTACGTGGCGCCCTTGCGCAAAGGCTCGTACGGTGCGTCTGCTCTGAGTGCGGTCGGACGCGAGCGGCGACCGATACCGAGCGAGCGTGGCTCGGCTGTGAGACTGCTGATCCGATCGAGCTGCGCGAAGGCGGCGGGTGCGCTTCGTGCCGCGAAACAGGTTTCAGCGGTCGAGCCGCACTGTTCGAGCTCATTGATGTCGACGAGCCCATGCGTGCGAGCATCCAGGCGAGCGCCTCGCTTGCTGAACTGCGAGCTGCCGCATCGGCTAGAGGCTGCCAAACACTCCGAGAAAGTGCACGATCCCGAGTGTGTGCCGGCCTGACCACCGTTGCCGAAGCTGAGCGTGTGACCTCCGCGGAGGCTGTCTGATCATGATGAGCTTCGTGTACCAGGCCATCGATTCGAACGGCACGACTATCCGGGGCACGCTGCTCGCCGAGTCGGCCGAAATCGCGAGGGACACGGTTCGCTCGCGTGGACTCCGTGTGCAATCGATGTCGGAGCAGAGCGCGAGTGTTGCTTCTGTTGCTGCTCGGCTTTCCGGAATGTTCAGCTTGATCTGTGGCGGCGGCCGCCGGGCAGCGGACACCGT
>JBCCQU010000388.1:0-2577 GCA_039208875.1 Planctomycetota bacterium | reverse complement strand
TCGACGGCGTGAGCTTCGACCAACCACCGCCCGTTGCGTCGCTCAGCTTCGGCTGCGAACTTTTGCTACCGGGTGTGACCGCGACCGAAATCGCAGCGCCGTCGAGCACGCTTGATCGCATCACCGGCTGGGAGCGTCGGCATCCGCTCACGCGTTCGACCGGGCTCGACGATGTCCGCTTCGTGCCGAGTGTCGGGCTCGAGGTCGGCGCGGGCAGCGGCGCCACAGTGCTTGCAAGTTCGACGGCCGGCCCCGCGATCGTGCTGACCTCGGCAGACGGCGTGAACCACATCGCGACCAGTTTTGAGCTGGCTGGCTCGACATGGCCCGCGCAATTCGGCTTCCCGATCTTTCTCGCCAACGCGCTCGAGCAGCTCCCCGGAGCGAGATTTGCAGGGCGTGCCGAGTCGTGGCGGGCCGGCGAACCGGTGCCGATCCCACAACCGACAACGTCGCTGGAGTCGGCCGACGGTTCACGCATTGAACTGACGCCCGGCGTGCGCACGGCAGCGCTGCAGACCGCGGGCGTCTACACCGCCGAGCCGAGCGGCAGCATCATCGCGATCAACACGGCATCGGTCCGCGAAAGCCTGATCGATGCGCCCGCGCAAGTCGAGATCAATGGCACAGCATTGCCCCCGACCGCTGGCGATCGATCGGCTCAGCCCCGCGAGATCTGGCGATGGTTCGTCATCGCAGCCGGTCTACTCGCGTGCATCGAGTGGGTAATCTACGGCCGGACCATGCGCGCATAGTTCGCGCGCGTAGTTAGCGCTCGTCCCACGCTGCGAGATCGATCTTGAGCCGACCCGGCTCGATTTGCCACGGCATCATGCGACGAGGCCATGCGCGACGCGAGCCATCTACATCGATGCGCTCGATGCCGAGTTGCAGCGTCTCCGCATCGCTCGCGATCGGCAACTGGATCACAGCGGTCCACGCGTTGCCGTCGCGCGCGACGTCAGCGGTCGCGATCGTGCGCACTGCGAGCTCGTCGCGTACGCCGCCGAGCGGATCGATCACGAGTTGCGCGAGTGGCGACGCAGCCGGCCCGATGCGCACAATCAGTTGCGTTACCGCTGAGCCGACCGCGGTGGTATCGCATCGGATGATGAGCCGCCATGCTCGCGTGCCGTCGGCGTTGTCGATGCGATCGAGGCTGGCTGTGGCTTCGCGCCCGGTCTGTGCTGCGGTGGTTGGCAGGCCGAGCGCTGCGTCGCCGGCCCGCCATGCAGCGAGCGTCCAGTCCGGCAGCAAGCGCCCGAGCGATAGCGCCGGCGGCCGAGCGGGGATAGCATCGCTCGCGATCGGCAGCGTCGCATTCGTCGAGCCGATGCGCACACGGGCGACCGCATCGCGGACCGGCACCGCTGCAGTGTCGGCCGACATCGCGGGCAATGATCGCACGTCGTCGGGCAGGCCGGCTTCGTCGTATGCGAGCGTTACCAGGTCGTCTGTGCCGGTGAGCGTCGCGATGCCGATCGTTGCGAAGCTCTCAGCGCGCTGATCGTCGACGACCCATGCGCGCGCGTCGGGCGATCGGCGGAGCCAAGCCCTCGCAACCGCAGCGAGCGCATCGGGCCGATTGCGTGCTGCGAGCATGTCGCCAAGGAGCGAGTCGAGCGCCGGCTGGCTGCTCTCCCACGCGGGCACGGTGGGGCCGTCGTCGAATCGAACCACCGCGACGAGATCGATAGCGAGCTCGCGCGCGAGCTGCGCGTCGGCGAGCCACAGCGAAGCGATCGCGACCCGCCACGCGTTGGCGCGTTGTTCTGCCACGGCGTCGAGCACGTTATCGGCTGTGCGCACAATCCGTCGGCCCGGCTCCGGCAGCACCGTGCCGGACGGTGCGAGTGTGTCGAGCGCCCACGCTGCGCGCCACTGGCGCACGGGGCTCGCGCGTTCGGGCTCCAGCACGGCTGCAAATCCCGCATCGCTGCGCAGCTCGGCATCCAGCGGGCTCGCCCACGCGATCCATCGCTCGGGTACATCCGCGGGCGAGAGTGCGTCGGGTCTCGGCAGCCAGTCCGGCCGCGTGCGTTGGCCCTCGAGCCACAGCCCCTGGCCGACCGCATCGATCGGTACTTCGAACACCAGTGACCACGCGCCGATCGCGTCGGGCAGGCTGCGCGTGCTGACGGGCAGTGCGGTCCAGTCGCCGCGCGGCGGCAGCCACGAGCTGCGCACGCCGGGGTCGATGCCGACGCCGATCCACCACAACTCGGCCGGCAGCAGTCGGCCGTCGTCGAGGCGGACGCGGGGCACGGTGGACGGCGAGATCGGGCCGTTGACCTCGACCGGCATGACGAGCGTGGTGCCCGGCGTGGCGCGCACGGTCGTGTCGATCGGGCGGATGCGGAAGGTCTGCGGGCTGCTGCAGCCGGCGAGTGCAAGGGCGGCGACCAACGCGATGACCAGCGCGATGACGGGCGCTAGAAATCGTGCGGTGTTGCGGGATGGAGCGGCGGTGGTCATCATGCCTCGCCCGCCAGCCTAGCCGGAGCCCGCCCCGTGCCAAACCTCGCCCGACGCTGCATCGCTGAGTTTGTCGGCACGTTCGCCCTCGTGTTCTTCGGC
>JBCCQU010000387.1:0-2667 GCA_039208875.1 Planctomycetota bacterium | reverse complement strand
GCGAAGCGCCTCGCCGATAAGGATGTAAGCGAAGACGGTCAGGAAGATCGCGAGGCCGGGGAAGGTCGCGATCCACCAGTTGAAGCCCGTGCCACCCGTGCGTGCCTGGTTGAGTAACTGGCCCCACGACGGATCTTTGGCTTCTAGGCCGAGGCCGAGGAAGCTGAGGATGCTCTCGAGCAGGATCGCTCCGGCGATGCCGAAGCTGGCGTTGACCAGGACCGGTGCCACGCCGTTAGGCAAGATGTGGCGGAAGAGAATGCGTGGAACAGGGAGACCGACCGCGTTGGCGGCTTGAACGAAGTCCTGCTTGCGCAGCTTTAGGAACTCGGCGCGAATGAAGCGCGCGTCGCTCGTCCAACTGATGAGCCCGATGACGGTCATCATCACGAAAATGTCCTTCCGACCGATGATGACGGTGACGATCAGCAGCACGATCAGTCGTGGGACGGCCTCGAGAATCTCGATGCCGCGCATCAGCAGCAGATCGGTCCAGCCGGCGGCATAGCCCATGACGGCACCGACTGTAACGCCGACAAGCGTGCTGATGCCCGTTGCGACGAATCCGATCGCGAGGGCGATCCGCGTCGCCCAGATCATTCGGCTCAGCAGGTCTTCGCCGAAGACGGTGGTTCCGAGCCAGTGGTAGCTGCCGATCGATTTGCGGGTGACGTCGGGATACTTGCCCTCCTCGGCACTGATGGACCAAGTGGGCGGTGTGCGGGCGATGCCGGGTTGATCCCGAAGGCGATCGTTCGGGCTGTACGGAGTCGGGGCAAACACCGCCCGCTCGTACCGACCGTCGGCGAGGCCCTCCCGGTACTCCTCGAACACCACGTTCTCGGGCGGGTCGGCATAGAGGAGGCCGCTCAACCCCGCGGTCGCGACGATCCCAAGCATGATCAGCAAGGCGTGTCCGAAACGGAACGCCACGAATCGGCGGCTCGCGGTCAAAACGACCACCCCAAGGAGACACAGGACGAGCGCCACGTCCAATGCCGTCAACGATCGCAACAGCGGAGACGACCACGTTCCGTCGGCTGCCTTGATCGCGTACGGCTGACTGTTGGCAAGCAACGGTGCGAAGACGGCGAGCAGGACAAGCGTGGACACCCACGCAGCACCGATCCGCGCACCGGTGTGGCCGAAAGTGTCAACCAGGGCTTGGTGCAGCGGGCTTCGCTGCGGTCTCTTCAGTGATCGATCAGCGTCCCCTTCCGACGTGTCGTCCGCGAGACTCCCTTGTGCATCCGCTGGCGAGACAGCGGCTCCGAACGCTCCGTGCTGGTTGTCATGTGATCCCGACTGCTGCTGGGTCATGCCGAGCTCCCGCCGCTGTAGGAGACGCGTGGGTCCGCGACGACGTAGGCAATGTCAGCGAGGAGATAAGCGACCAGCTTGAGAAGAATCGTGAACAACGTGACGGTCAGGAATAGCTCGATGTCGTTGTTTTTCAGCGACTCGATGACCAAGCGACCCATGCCATTGATGCCGAAGATCGTTTCGATCACGATTGACCCGGTGATGATCACTGGCAGCAACGCCGCGAGGAACGTGATAACGGGAATGAGCGCGGTTCGAAAGCCGTGGCGAAGCAGCACCGTGTTGGGAGCAAGCCCTTTGGCTCGTGCCGTCCGGATGTAGTCGGCCCCGAGCACTTCGAGCATGCTGCCACGCGTCAGCTTCGAGAGGTAGGCGAACTGGGCATAGGTGAGACAGACCACGGGCAACGCGATGTGCCAGATCGAGTCGAGGAGGAAACCTCGTTGGAAGCCGGCCTCTCCCGCAAAGCGTGGGAAAAAGGGAAAACTGTCGCTGCGCAGGTCGGTCGTCCCGCCCGTCGGGAACCAGTTGATGTATTGGTCGTTTGCGAAGTAGCCGATCGCCATCACTCCCACCCAGATCACCGGAATGCTGAAGAGTGCGAGCAGCACGCCTCCAGTACCCCAGTCCTGCCACGCGCCGCGGTGCTTGGCAGACCAGATGCCGGTGATGAGGCTAATGGCGACAGCAGTCGGTATGCTGATGAGCTGCAGAATCAGCGTGATTGGCAACGCCTCTTTGATGATGTCCCAGTTCGGCCGACTCTGCCGGATGCTGTTGCCGAGATCCGGCGTTTTGATGGGCAGCTTGTCCCAGCGGATGTCGCCGCTCATGGGAGAGAAGTTCTGCTCATCTTCCAGTTCGGTGAGTCGCTCCTTGACGGAATCGCGAAGCGTTTGGATCGCTTGGATGCGCTCGTCGGACGGCGTGTCCTGATCATTGCGTGCTGCCACGAGGTCGGGGTTCGCCGCCTCAACCTCGGCCTCGACTTCGGACTCGATGCGCTCTCTGAAAGCGCGCAACTCTGCTCGTTGCTCGACGACCGCCGGATCGTCGTACTTCCAGGTTTGCAAACCGATCGGCGAGACGTTGTTGACCCACCGTGCCCACTTCTCCGGTCCACTTGCATCGAGTCCGTACCGCGCATTGAGGTAGGCTTCGCGCTCCTCGCGAGCTGCGGGGTTCATTTCGCCCGTCGGCGGTAGCAGACTCTCGACCACGTCGATCGGCGCGAGCTCCATGATCATCACGACGAGGAACGTCGCCCCGAGCAGCGTCGGAATGAACAGGAGGATGCGCCGGGCGAGGTAGCCGATCATCGTGGGAGCGGTTGGTTGTGGTCCT
>JBCCQU010000386.1:0-2669 GCA_039208875.1 Planctomycetota bacterium | reverse complement strand
GAAGCGTTTATCGCGGGCATGGACAAGCCAACGCTTGGCAGCGAGCTCATCCGTATCTCGCTTGAATCGCGAAGCCGTGCGCAGCGTCTCAGCAAGATGTCGGAGCTTGAAGGTCGCATCGTATTGCTCGATGAAGACACCAAGCTGCAGGTGACGAGCGCGATGGGCGGCATTGGTGGTGTGACGAACGTGGCGTCGAACATCTTCGATGCGCTCATCGCTGCGTCGAGCCTGTCGCTTGATAACAAGATCGACGAGTTTCTCAACGACCGCTCCGGTGCGGCCAGCTTTGGCGAGCGACAACTCACCGGAGAAGCCGCGACACTCCTCACCGCAATGGCTCGCAACGGCGAGTACAGCCGCATCGACGAAGTGATCGACCACACACTGATGGAAGTGCGCCGCTTGCAGGGCCGCGGCCGGGCTGACGGTGAGGCCAATAGCACCATCGCCGAATATCTGCTCGAAGAATCGAGCACCACGCCCGAGCTCTTCGGCTTTGCTATCCGTGTGCTCGGTGATGCGCCGAGCGGAACAGAAGTGAGGCCTTGGATACTCCGCCGCGGTGTGACCTCAGCCATCGAGTCAGCAGCCGATGACCTCGACGGGGACGAACCCGTCGCCGATGCCCTGCTCGCGTCATCAGAGACCGACATCGACGATGACCAGGCGGCGCTGCGGCACATGCTCATGCGCGCCGAGGCCGTCGTTGGCGATGCCGACACACTCAGCCTCGCGACCGCTCTCGTGAACTCCGGCAGTCTCGGCTTTGCGGAACTCCAGCCTTGGCTTGAGGAACTGCCGAGTGATAATTTGTTCTGGCGCGACGCCCGCGGCGCGACGTCACTCATGCTGCTCGAACAGGCGCAGCGCGAAGCAAAGGCCGAGGCCGACGAAGCTGACGACGGCGATAGTCGCGAGCCGATCGAACCGACATTGGTCGAGGCAGCGTCCAAGTACCTCGCCGAAGTCGTTGCTCGTGCGTCTGCTGTCGAGTCGTCTCGCGTCGTGATGGTGGGGGGGTATCTCGACACGATCCGCGAGGCTGAAGGTGATTGGGGCGAAATGGTCCGCGCGGCGTTGGCCATGACGCCGGCAACCCTTGAGACCGACGCGGCGTCCTCTTCGCGTTCGTGGCTCGTCCCACTGCTCGCAGCAATCGTCGAGTCCGATGCCGATGAGGCGTGGCCGGAATCCGAAGCCGTGCTCGATGCAATCTTCAAAGCTGCGACGCGCGCGAGGCAGAGCGGCGATTCGGACATCATCCAAGTGAGTTGGCCGTTCAGCCACGAATGGCCCGACTCGCGATACCGCAAGTCGCTCGGTGTGCTCACGACCGAGCTGGCGCTTCGGCTCGGAGACGACGAGACGACCGAGCGGCTTGTGCGCACGCCGATGTTCGACCTCTCGCGTGATATGGCGGTGGTCGTTGCACTCGCCGAGGCGGGCAAGACAGAACTTACTGCCGGCGCCATCGGCAAGTCATGGCAACGCACGCTGCCGTCGTTGCCAAAGGGGCTCGCATACTCAGAGCGGCTACACGCCAATGTACCGGCCGTAGTCAATGCGATCGAGGATTCTGATGTACAGCTGTTTGCAAAGGCGTTGTTCGCGATCGTGCCGGATGCCGAGAGTGCCGATGCATCGTCATCGGACGAAACTGCTGCAAACATCGCGTTGCCGAGCCGTGCCGAGCGCGTTGCCGATGTGATCGCCGAGTTGCCGCCCGCGGCAAGCGATGACATGAGCAAGGCCGCGATGCACGCGATGCTCGTGCTCACCGCTGCCGAGCCGGCGCTCGATGCTCTCGCCGATCGTCTCGTCGAGCGAGCACTGCAACTCCCCGGCGATCGGCGTTTGGCGATCAGCGATGGCTGGCGGGAGCTGTCGCCCGACGAGGTCGTTTTCATGGCTGCCATCCGTGCCGAGATGCGTCGCGGAAAGCTCGATGTGATCCGTCAAACAATGAACGACTTCGCCGATCGCGCCGGCCGAAACACACCGGCTGAAGAGATGATTGGCCGCGGTCTGGACATCTTCGCAAACGGCATCGTCGATGCTGTCACGAATGAAGAAGCGCCGATCGCCGTGGCTGACATCATGGCCCTCGTCGATGAGTTGCTCGCTCGCCCGGCCATCGCGAACGGCTTGGATCATCACTACCGGACCGGTTCGGCGATCGAAGAACTCACGCTTCTCTATGCAGCTATCGCTGCTATGCAGCCCGATGCTCCTGCCCTCGCGACGTTCAGCGATGAACAAAGCACGATCGCCAAGCAGGCCCGCGACGAGTTCGAGATGCGGGATGTGCTCGCGCGTGTCAAGCGGCTGACGGAGTCAGCGTCCGAAGCCGAGAAACTGCGGGTCGTCACCGCTCTTGCAACCAGTGAACATCTCACCGGTTTCCACGACGATCACGATTACTTCATTAAGCAAGCGCACGACGAGGGCCTGCTCACCGATGCCCAGGTCATCGAGCAGGGCATGGCGATGGCCAAGGCGATCGGCGAGCCGGGCTGGATGGGGCTCGGCTTCGCGCTCGACGAGGCCGGTGCCGGCGAAGCTTCAGACGCGGCGTGGCGACGCGTCATGCAGACTGAGAAAGCGGACGGCGATGAATTGCATTACATCGAGCACATGATCGAGTCCAACCGCTTCGACCTCGCGTT
>JBCCQU010000385.1:0-2672 GCA_039208875.1 Planctomycetota bacterium | reverse complement strand
GTCGCGTTACCGACGCGGCCCACGCCCTTGTATGGCATGAAGTACTGCGTGAAGTTCTTCTGCTCGCCGGGTGCGAGCCACGTGAAGTCGGGCTGATTGTCGGTAAACACGCCACACATCAACTCGATGTACGGCCCATCTTCGTCGGTCAGGTGGCGATCCCACGCTTGGCCAAAGTCACCATGGCCCCATGTCCATTGCTTCTTGCCGGGACTGACGTGGCGGTTCGCGACGTGCAGCAGGCCGGCCTCGCGGCCCCAGTCGTAGCTGCCGACGTAGTTGTAATTCGAGTGGTACGCCATGTAGCTCGTCGGCACCGGGATATTGCGGTAGCGGCTGATGTCTGTGCCCGGGCTGTAGTCGACCTTGTAGTACTCGCCGGTTGCGATGGGAAACGACGACACGTCGCGCTTGCCATGGTCCATCACAGCGTGCACGTCTGGCGGGAAGATCGATTGATGGTTGTCATCGACGGCGCACGCCGGGTTGGCCCACCACAGGAAGGTCTGCGGCATGCGCGTGCGGTTGTGCAGACGCACGTCGATTTCGAGGTATGCCCTATCTGGGCGCAGCCGGAGGCCGTGCGTGCCGCGCGTGCCTCGCATGCGATCAATCTCGTGGCACCAGACCGTGACGGAGCCGTCATCGTGCCGCTCGATGTCGCAGTCGACCGGGCCGTAGGTATTCGGCCGATGGTGCTGCGGCCAGTTGAATTCGATGCCGCCGGAGATCCACGGCCCGGCAAGGCCAACGAGCGCTGGCTTGATGACGCGGTTGTGATACACGAAGTTGTAGTTGTTGGTCTTGTCGAGCGCGATCTGCACGCGGCCGCCGAGCTCGGGCAACACGACGATCTTGAGGAATCGGTTCTCCAGCACCACGGCGTCCCACTCGACGTCGCGCTTCTCGCGGGCGATGTCTTCGACGACGGGATGCGGATAGACGGCGCCGGACGACCCCTGGTAGACGCGCTTCTCGAGAAACATCGGGTTGCGGTCGGGCTCGCCGATCTCGTAGGTGGGAATCGTCATCCGCTCGCGACGAACCTGCACTGCGTTGGCATCGAAGTCGGCCATCTCAGTTCAACCTTTCCGTATCCGGTCGGAGGCTTGGCACAGTTGCTGCTCCCGACCTCGCAGTATCCGTCACGAGTCTTTGCCGGACAAAGAGGATCGTTCGCTGCGGCATAGCTTTTTTTCATCACGGCGAGACATGCAGCGGCTTGATTTGGCATACTCCACGCCGGGACAGTGCCGCGGTGTATCTCGCCGCGGACCGTTCTGCTCGGAAGTTCGCATGACCGCAAGCGACGTTAAGAAAGTGTTGCTCTGGATCGAGTCGTCCAGGAGCTATGGCCGCGGCTGCCTGCTCGGCGTGGCCGCACATTGTGCCACGCATGCGCAGTGGAGGCTGTTTCACGTCGAGCACAATCTGGAAGCTGCGCTGCCGAGCGCGCTTTCAACCATGCAGTTTGACGGTGTGATCGCGCGTGCTGAGAGCCGCGAGATTGCTGATGCTTTGCACTCGCTCGGTGTGCCGGTGATCGATCTCCGCGGCTCGCACCAGCCGAGCAACGGCGGCATGATCGACACCGACGCCGAAGCGTGCGCCGAGTTGGCTTTCGAGCACTTCTGGGCGCGCGGCATGACAAGCATGGCCTTCTGCGGCTACCGCGACGTCGACTACTCCATGCGGCGACGCGATGCTTTCCTGAAATACGCGAAGGAGCGCGGCGTCGAACCGAGCGTGTTCGAGGCCGAGGCGCCGCCCACGCCTCGCGGCACAACGACCAGCACGCTGCAGGTCGAGATGAGCGGCGAGTTTGAGAGCGAAGAACTCGCGAACTGGTTGAAGGGTCTGTCGTATCCGGCAGCGGTGTTCGCTGCTAACGACGTCCGCGGCAGGCAGGTGCTCAGCGCTTGCTCGGCTGCCGGCATTGCTGTGCCTGAGGAGGTCGCGGTGCTCGGCGTCGATAATGACGAGGTCATCTGCGAGCTGTCGCATCCGCCGCTCAGCAGCATCGAGCCCGATACGCAGGCCATCGGCTACGCCGGTGCATCACTCCTCGAAAAGATGCTCAGCGGCACCGAAGACGTGTCCGCAAAGCGAACGCAGGTCGTCCGCCCTGTGCGTGTCGTCACGCGGCAATCGACCGACATCACCGCGATCGACGATCTCGAAGTCGCCAAGGCGGTCAACGTGATCCGCCAGCAATCGGGCGCAATTCGCAGCGTCGAAGATCTTTCGGCGTATGTTGGAGTGAGCCGAGCCACGCTCGAACGGCGGTTCCGATCCGCACTCGGCAGATCACCACGGCAAGAGATCGACCGTGTCCGGCTCGACCGCGCCCGTGCGCTCGTTCGCGGCACCACGTATCCGCTGCACCAGATTGCCGAGATGATTGGTTATTCCAATCCCTCGCGGCTGATCGACGCTTACAAGCGGCGCTTCGGTGTTACGCCGGGCATGGATCGCAGCGAGACCGATCGGCCGCTCCGCGAGATCGCTTTGTAGCGCGAGATCTGTCACTCGCTGGCGGACTTACCAGAAGACCGCGTAGAACGCGATCACGCACAGCACCACGACGCCCGCTGCGCCCATCGCGAGCTTCGATGGCTTGAGGTCGATCTTGCTATCCGTCGGCAACACCCAGCTTTCGCGACGCGGCTTAG
>JBCCQU010000384.1:0-2674 GCA_039208875.1 Planctomycetota bacterium | reverse complement strand
GCGCGCGACTCGGCGAAACAAGTTCTGCGGCGCTTCGGGCCCGTGATGATCGGTATGGGTGCGCTGCAGATCAACACACTCGCTGACACCGCGATCGCGATGTGGCCCGTGTGGGTCGGGCCAATGATCTTCGGCACGGCGTATCCGCTCGACGTTGCATCGAACAGCGTGCTCGGCTTCACACAACGGCTCTACCAGTTTCCGCTGGGCGTGTTCGGCATCGCGGTCGCAACCGCGGTGTTCCCCATGCTCGCGCGCGCAGCCGACCGCGAAGCAGACTTTGCCGACACGCTGCGACGCGGGCTTCGGCTCTCGCTGTTCATCGGCTTGCCCGCATCGGTCGGCCTCATCGCAGTTCGGCACGATCTCACGGCTGTGATCTACGGCGGACCGGCGTCGGCGTTCTCTGACGACGGCCTCGCGCGATCGGCTGCGGTCCTGCTCGGCTACGCGACGGCGGTCTGGGCATACTCGCTCAACCAAGTCCTCGCTCGGGCGTTCTACGCGCGCGGCGATACAGCAACGCCCATGCGCATCAGCCTGGTCATGGTCGCGATCAATCTCGCTGCCGGGCTGTCACTCATGTGGCCGCTCGGCGAGGCGGGGCTGGCATGGGCGACCGCCATCGCGGCGTGCCTTCAGTTCGTCTTGCTCGCGTGGCTCGTGAGGCACAAGCTCGGCGTGCGGATCATCGAAGCCGGGAGCGTGCGCACAATCGCGACGGCTGCTGTTGGCTCGGCATTGGTTGCGGTCACGGTTTGGGGGCTCGGTCTTGCCTTCGGTCCGCCGCAGTCATGGGCCACACAGCTCGTTCGGCTCGTCGCCTGCACGGCAGCGGGCGCGGGTGCATATGCCGTGTGGTCGTGGCTGGCGCGATGCCCAGAACTGCGCTGGCTCATCTCACGCGGCCGAGCGTGAATAACATCTGGCATGCGCACAAAGATCCAACGTATCTCGGCAGCGTCCCTCGCATCAGCGGCCGGCCTGCTGTTGCTCGCCGGATGCAACACCGTCGAGGGTGTCGGCCGTGACGTCGAGGCTGTCGGCCAAGGCGTTTCCGAGGGCAGCCGAAACGTCGCGGATGCAATCAGCGGCAACGACAGCCCCGAACGAATCCCCGAAGACGACGGCAGCGGGTACTAGAGCTTGGCTGCGAAGGACCTGACCGGTCGGCCGATCGTCATCACCGGTGCTAGCAGCGGTATCGGGCGGGCCACTGCCTTCGCGTGCGCGCAGGCCGGTATGCCCGTCACCCTCGCGGCTCGCCGCGCCGATCGCCTCGAAGCTGTCCGCGAACAGATCGAGACGCTGGGCGGACGAGCGATCGCGGTGGCTGCGGATGTGCAGCACAAGGAAGATTGCGAGCGGCTAAAAGCGGAAGCGGAGGCTGCATTCGGCACGGTGTACAGCGTGTTTGCCAACGCCGGCTACGGCTTTCAGGGCGCGATCGACGCAACTCCCGAGAGCGAACTGCGGCGCATCTTCGAGGTCAACTTCTGGGGATCGCTGAACACGATCCTGCCGTTCGTTGACGGGATGAAGTCAGCCGGCGCGGGGCATCTGCTGATGTGCTCGAGCTGTTTGTCGAAGCTGGCGCTGCCGTACTACGGCGCGTACAGCGCGACGAAGGCGGCGCAGGATCACTTCGGTCGCTCGATGAGGCTGGAGCTGCGAGGGACGGGCGTGCATGTCTCGACGGTGCACCCGGTCGGCACGCGGACGGAGTTTTTCGATGTGGCGGATGAGCAATCGGCGGGCGGCGCAACGCTGGTGAAGAACACGCCGGACCGCTTCATGCAGCCGCCGGAGAAGGTGGCCGACGCGATCGTCGCGTGCCTGCGTCGGCCGCGAGGCGAGGTGTGGACAAGTTTCGGCACGCGTTTGCAGATGGCGCTCGCGACACTGCTGCCGGGCACAGCCGACCGAGCATTGGCCGGCATAATCGCGAAGCGGCAGCAGTCCGCGAGCTCGTGAGTCTTGGTTCTACGACCGTTGCAGGAGCACGACGGCGTGGGCTGCGATGGCTCGACCGTCGCCGATGGCATCGACGCGCTCGTGGCTTTTGTCCTTGACGTTGACGCGAGTTGGATCGACGCCGAGCAAGCGTGCAATATTTGCGCGTATTTCGCCTCGTCGCGGGCCGATCCGCGGACGCTGCAGGACGACCGTCGTGTCGAGATTCACGAGCGACCAGCCGGCGGCCTCGATGCGTCGGCGCGCCTCGGCGATGAAGTCGGCCGAATCACGCGATTCGTGCGCATCGTCATCGTCCGGGAACAGCGAGCCGAGGTCGTCGGCTGCGATGGCACCGAGCAGGGCATCCGTGATGGCGTGCAGAAGGACGTCGCCGTCGGAGTGGGCCACCGGGCCGTGGTCGTGCTCGAAGCGGACGCCGCCGATGACGAGTGGACGGCCGTTGCCCTGGGGCGGTGGCGGCTCGAGCCGGTGGAGGTCCCAGCCGTGTCCGACGCGGAAATCGGGCGTTCCTTCAGCCATAGCCGCAGCGTACCGATACGTTGAAGGTCAGAACTTTCTCGGCGGCCTGGGCGTATTCCGGGCGTGTGCCGCGGCTGTTGGCTGAGTAAAGTGTGCCCATGCAAGAACGCCTAATCGGAGGTCGCCAGATGACCCGCCGCCCCCGCCTACGTCATGCAGCTCTTGCCGCGAGCCTGAT
>JBCCQU010000383.1:0-2677 GCA_039208875.1 Planctomycetota bacterium | reverse complement strand
GCGTCACTCAGCGTTTGACTCACCTGCCGAAATCCCGGACTCGCGATACGCTTGCCGCATGTCTTCAACAAACCGGTGTACTTTTCCGGGCTGTTTTCAAGTCCTGATGATCCTTCTCCTCGGACTACTCCTTGTGCTCCCCGCTCATGCGGCGGTATTTAAAAACGCTCAGCCCACTGAGGTAGAAGCACTGAAGCAGGGTGTCACACTTCGTGTTTACCGCGTTGAACAGCCACCGATTCTGATGCCTGAGCTGGTGCCGGGGCAGACGCCAAACGCCGATGTGCGGATCGACAGTCTTGAAGTCCGTGGGGCCGACGGATTCGCAGGCATCGATTCACCGGTTGTTGCTCACCTTACAGCGAAGCTACGGGTTGACATCGCAGGATCCCACCGTTTTCGACTCACGAGCGACGACGGGTCATTCCTCGATATCAATGGGCTTCAAGTCATCGAAAACGATGGGCGGCACGCGATGGTCCCGGTGGAATCGGGCACGATCGATCTTGGTGCCGGATTGCACGACCTGCGCGTGCGGTACTTCGATAGCTGGGGCGAGCGAGGTCTGCTGCTCGAATGGCAGCCGCCTGGTGCGAATGACTTCTCGCGAATCCCGCCTGATCTGCTGGCGACTGAGGCGGGCGTGACGCGCGTTATCTCGCCCGGCATCAAGCGGGTTCTTGAAGGGCGACGGCCGGGAGACGGCGTGCCGCTCGAGGATGTTCATCCATCGTTTCGCATCGACAACCTTCGGCCCGAAGGCTTCAAGCCGATGGTCGGCTCGATGTGCTTCGACGCCTCGGGTCGGCTCATCGTCGGGACGTTCTTCCCGATCCAGATGGGCGGCGCAACGCTTCCCGACATGGAGTCGAAGGAGCCAGACACGCTTATCGCGATCACGGGCATCCGCCCGAGCGAGAACCCGGATGGTAATCCATCGCTGGTTGAAACACGCGTCGTGGCGGAAGGTCTCTTCGAACCCGCCGGACTCTGTGCAGTCGGCGAGGCAATCTACGTCGCTCAAAGGCGTGCGATTACCAAACTCACTGACACGGACGGTGACGGGTTTTTCGAAACCCATGAGAACGTCGGCGAAGGCTGGGATGCATGGAACTATCACGAGTTCACTTTCGGCCTCGAACACATCGATCGCGATGGTGACGGCCCACATCCGGGTTATTTGTACGGTGCGCTCTCAACATCGATCGCTCCGCTCGAATGGGACGGTGTCACGTCCTACGCCGGACCGAACGGCCCTTGGCGAGGCGGCGTTATCGAAGTCGACCTGTCCACGAACACCACGCACGTCATCGCGGGTGGAACGCGAACGCCGAATGGACTCGGCCTCGGCCCGGTCGTCGATGGCGAGCCGACGTTGTTTTACGCGGACAACCAAGGCTCATGGATGCCTACAAGCCAGTTCAGTGAGGTCATTCCCGGTCGCTTCTATGGCCACGACAACCCGACGGGCTTTGTTCCAAACCTCGCTGAGCGTTTCCCGGACGGTGGCTTGCCGAGTGTGTTCGTCCAACGCCCGAGGACGCCGGCAGCGATCTTGCTGCCGCACAATGAGCTAAGCCGCTCACCGACGCAGTCGCTGCTAATCGAACATGGCCCGTATGAGGGGCAGATGTTGCTCGGCGAGTTGACGGCAGGCGGGCTGCGCCGATTGTTCTTAGAGCGAGTAAATGGTACGTGGCAGGGAGCCGTGTTTCGCCATTCGCAGGGGCTCGAGGCCGGCGTGAACCGGCTGATCCGCGGTCCAGAAGGCGCTCTGTACATCGGAGGGATCGGTGGCAACGGGAACTGGAATTGGAACGACACGCGATTTGGACTGCAACGCCTTTCACCCAGCGATGCAGACGTCGCCTTCGAGATGCACTCGGTCAGCGCAACGACGGATGGCTTCATCATCCGATTCACGCATGACGTTGCAACGGACTGGCTGGCCGACCCGAGCAACTACCGGCTGAGCCAATGGTCCTACGAGCCAACGGAGGATTACGGCGGTCCGAAGATGAACATGGAGCCGCTTGAGGTTGAGCTCGCGACCGTGGTGAATAGTCGTGCGGTCCGCATCGCTGTACCGGGGGTACAGGTGGGACGCTGTATCGCGATCCATTGTGATCCGCTGTCGCTTGAAACGGGCGAGCGCATCCGTTCACCAGAGGCGTGGTACACGTTGAATACGCGGCCGATAGCACACGAGGCAACGGACGAGCCCTCATTCGCAAGAGCTGCGGAACGAAGCGGGCTCGGCGTTGGTGTGTTGCCGCCCGCCGATGCCACGCCGCTGATCACAGGCAACGCTGCGGCTCAGTGGCAGCGAGTTGGCCGTGGCGGACCAAGCACGGAAGCACGAACCCACGCCGACGTCGTGAGTGCTCCGGGCTATATCGAGACCACAGGCGGCGATCGCGAAACCGCAGCTCTCTTTGGTGATGCCCGATTCCATATCGAGTGGTATTCGCCACCCGGCGGCCAGGGACAATCCGCTGGCAACTCAGGTGTGTACGTGCAGGGCTTATACGAGCTCCAGGTGCTCGGAACACTGACCGCGCAGCGACTCGGGCGCGAGTTGCGAGCGGATGAGGCAGGTGCGATCTACGGTGTGCGCGCCGCGAGTGCAAATTCATCCAATGGTCCCGGCGAGTGGCAGGCATACGACATCTGGTTC